>SICK01000002.1 GCA_009691465.1 Candidatus Kaiserbacteria bacterium
AGTTGTAAAAACACCGTTGACAAAAAGAACAGTGTAGCCCTTATCTAAACAAGCGGCTTGGACAATTATTGGAGAACAGAGAAGGACTACAAAAATTATTCGGGTAAAACATCGCATGGTATACCCGACGCTGGACCATAACTTGTAATGAATTCATACGCCTTCTCTTGGGCATCCGTCCTTAGTTTGTTATTAAAGATTAACTTGTCTGTCTCATCCCACTTAACTCTAGTGTCTAACAAACAAAGACCCGCACGTCCAACTTCCTCCGCGACCGCCTTCCAGGTTTCAGTGTTAGTGACGCTCGTCAAATACATCTGCTCCGTCATTGCATACTGCAGCGCAGCCGCCCTCGACTTTTTATCATTTGGGTACTTCTTAAAAATCGCCAACTCGACATCATCGCGGATGCCGTTGTTGTTTTTATCAATACCGGCGACGGTGGAGTCGTTTTCGGCCTGGTCGGGGACCGGCGGCAGGTTTGCCCCCTGTACGTCTGCAAGCGTAATCTTTTGCGCGTGTATAGCCGCCACCGCCTCCGCGGTCTTATCCGCGTCCATAAGCACAAACGTACGATAAATAACCAGCACTACATAAGCACCGGCCAATATATAAACAGGCCACCGCACCCACCGCCAAATAGCCCCCAAAGAGCCCTTCATACGTCCCGCGATTGTACCACCACGCAACTTACCCCAGCCGCCTTATCCCCACCCTACTGGATCAAGGACTGTCCTTGCTCCAAATATTTGAACAGTTCTTCGAGATCGTTCATTTCCTTCAAAAATGGTGGTGCGTGTTCGAAAGAGAGTATTTTTCTTTCTAACCTTTCTCCGATGGAGTAATCCGGGAAACTTGAGTACCTATAAGAGTTAAAAAAATCTCTTGCTTTTCTGATGTCTTTACAACCGTGGACTTTCCATCCCGGGTCAACAAGATCTAGAGCGTTTAGGTGCACGTAGGAAAATATGTATCGAAAGTAAGCTTCTTCACCCACATGTTTGCTCTTATACGGCCCCTGGAAGACAACCCCGCTATGTTCGTACTTTGTATTGAAGTACATCGAGTACGCAGTCGCTAGTTTTTTCATAAAAAGAGGAAGGCTGTGTTCCGCCAATGGTTTGATTACCAAATGAAAATGATTCGGCATAAGACAATACGCATATATCTCTACCAAAGACTGATCCACTTCTTCTCCCTCAAAAATCGATATCAAGGAGAGTCCTCCATATTTTTTGAGGATATTAGATAAATGGAGGGAAGTGGAACTATTGGCTAAGTAGAGCAATACCAGAAAACGTTCGTAATCATCCCGGCAGGTAAAGATTTCTCCCTTATGAGCTCCTCGATTAAAAATGTGGTACGTTTCCCCACCCACCAAAGCGGTCTCCCTATACATGAGTTAATTATCAAGGAGAGTCCTTGATATGAATAGGCTATTTATTCACACATACAGTGGGTCCTGATTATCAAGGACTCTCCTCCATATTTGGACTTAGAAGGAGAGGTTGAGGAGGGAGGTGCTGTCGATTTCTAACAAGTTAGACGGGCGGATGGTGCCGGAGAGGCGGACAGAGTCGCCTATGGTGTAACGCTGTAGGGTGGTGGCAGTTTTGTTTTTACTCTTCACGGTTGCAGTGGCGGGGAGGTAGACGGTGTAGTCTCCTGCCGCGATGCCGGTCGAGGAGTTCTTCGCTACGGTCACCACCAGCGTCGTGGGGAGCGCCGTGCCGGAGAGCGATTTGAGCTTGCCCTCGAAGTTTTTGGTCTTAAAGACGGCCGGGTCTTGGTAGACTACCGTCGAGGTGGCGTTGAGCACCTTGTTGTCAAAATCGTACGTGCCAGAGACGGCGAGGATTTTGTCCCCCACCGACACCTCGCCAAGACTGATGGTGCGTACTCCTTTGGTGATGAGTGTGTTGCCGTCGATGACCACTTTGGTGGCGCCGAAGGTCTTGTTGGTCAGCACAAACGAGCCCGCATAGTCGACGCTCTTGACCGTCCCCACCAAGTTTTTGGGCTCGCGGTTGAGCGAGAGGTCGCGGATCTCGCGCGCGTTGATGACCAAGCTGTCCCCGCCGGGCGCGAGCGTGCCTTTGACCGACAGGATGTCTCCTTCTTTAATTTCCTCAATAGATGCGGCACCGCCGTTGTTTTTGGTGACCACCGCAGAGACGCCGCCCGAGGAGGGGACTACCACCAGCCGCAGATAGATACTCCCCCACGTCACGCGGGAAAAAAGGTTGCTCCCCGCCTTTTGCATCACCACAACATTTGATGCACTGAAGGTCCCGTCGGCGGTGATACGGAGCTCCGAAGGCGCGGCGGCGAGTGCCGGCGCGGCAAAGCAGAGCAGTGTAGCAATAGTAAAAGCGAAGTATTTCATCCGCCTATACTAGCATCGAACATAGGTGGTCGACTAATAATTAGCGAGAAAGCGGTTTGCGGCCAACGCTATATCTTTGATATAGGTCGCCGTTATTTCCGGGTCGGTGCCGCGCGCCATGACACACACCAAATGCGGCTTGTCGGGGATATAAAGGATGCCGCAGTCGGAAAGCTCGATTATCCGCGGCGGGTCCCGCTTGAGCACAGAGTAACCGTACTTGTGTGCGACCGGTATATCCGCCGGGGTGCCCGCCCGGAGGCCCTTGTCAAACTTTACTCCGGCGAGGATTTGGAAGGCTTTTTCTGACATTTCGCGGCTCAATAGGGTCGCATTGTAGAGCACTCTGAAGAAGAGCGCATACGTTCTTGTCGATATCCGGTAGGAGCCGGCCGCGTCGTACGGGTTTGGCATGCCGAGTTCGGAGTATATATCCTTCAGGAAGTCCTTATCCATTCTGCTTTCGAGCATATCCTTCGCCGAGTTGTCGGAGTCTATAATCATACCCCGCAAGAGTTCCTCGATAGAGTAGTAGTTGCCGGAGTTGAGGATAAAGTCGTCAATGAGCGGCGGTTTCTGACCCGGTTGTTGCACATAGTAAAGCTGCTCCCGCAAGATGGAGGGATTCTTTTCAGCCTGCTTAAGATAGGCAATGAGAATGGGGACTTTGAGCAAGCTCGCGGGAGTATACAGCTCGTCCTCGTTGACTCCCGTCCACCGCCCGTTCGTCAAATCCCGGATATACACAGAGCCGGAGATAATTTTCCCTGCGTCGCGTGCAGTCGCCGTGATATGTTCGGCCTCGGTTTTGAACGGGGCAAACGCCACAAATTTCCCGTCCTCGTAGTTTTGGCACAGCAAAAGCGGATTGATATACGTGTACCCTTCGCTTCCTGCCCGCAATACCGAAGGACTATTACCCGGCCCAAAGAGTGCCCCAAAGTACGACATACCCGCACCCGCCACAAAACAAACCGCGCACGCGAGCGCGAAAGAAAGTTTATTATGAGTAAAGGCGGAATATTTCATCCGCCTATACTACCACCATATATTGACCGCTGACTACTTGGCCGCGGCGCGAGTTTTTGGTCCGAAGTAACCTACCGCGGGGGTAATGGCCTTAGCTTTTTGGAACTTGATGAGTGCGGCCTTGGTGGCGCCGCCGAACTTGTTGGTTTCGTTGCCCGGCGAGCCTGCACCCGAGGAGGCTACCGCATAGCCGTGCGTGTTGAGATAGACCTGCAGGGCTTTGACATCATCGCCGGTCATACCCACTTCGAGGTTGCGGGCAAAGGCACTTACCAAAGAGCCGCCCGAACTTGGCTGGCCGTACAAGACCGCCCTTACGTTTGCGAGTGTCGCGGCATCGGCGTCAAAGGATGAGAGGAGCGAGAGGATAGCTTCAACCTGGCCTGCGGTGAGTCCAGAAATGGGAGTTGCGGGGGCCGGGGTCGATGCAGGAGTTGTAATTGGAGTACTCGGCAGGACGACTGCGCCGCCACCACCCCCACCACCTCCGCCACTTGAAACCGGACCGTTGCCGCTGCTACCCGAGCCGGTCGCCGCCACCGTGGCAAGACTGCCGACGCCGCAGGTACTCGAGCTCGGCGTGACAGTAACCGTCTGGTCGCCGGTGGCAGTAAACTTGAGCATCGCACCGTTGGAGTCGCAGGAGTCTACGGTGACGAAGCCCGCGGTCGAGGGAGAAAGTACGTTCTTGTTCGGTGCGATAAGGTAGATCTGCGACCCGGACTTCATTGTAAAGGAGAAGTCCGAACCGTTGACCGTGATTGACTCTACGACCGCCGCAGAACCGGAGACGTTGATGGTGATGCCGTTGACGCTTAGGGTAGCGCTCAAGCTCACACTATTGAACGCCGCGAAGGCGAGCGAAGGGGCCAAGAGCCCTAGAGCGATAGCTACTTTAGTGAGTGTGCGCATGGCGGTAGATAATTAAGCACACTCGTAATTAGCGGACGGCCCAGAAGTTAACGGAAGTTACATCAATACCACCCAGCGTGGTAGTTCCAAGACCTGTGTCAAGAAGCCTGATGTTAATAGTACTAACACCTGTTGAAGATGCCGCCTGTATGACGACTGCTGCGGGCATAGAGCTTGTTGCTTGGACGAAGATGCGGTCACTAGTGGTGATTGCCCCCGTGACAGAAGTGGTGCAGTTCACGTAGGTAGTGGAAGAAGCCGTCAAGGTTGTGAGCGGAATCGTGCAATATCCGGAAACAAGACCGGTGTGCTGGGTACCGGTTTGACCCACCTTAAAGGACGTTGCGGTAGTTGAGGCGAGTGTTGTTGCACCGACCACGTTGAGCGTGCTGTTGAGGGCTGCCGCACCGCCGACGTTAAGAAGGCTGGCGAGCGTGGTTGAACCGGTCACTGCAACCGTACTTCCAAACGTGGCTGTATCGTCGGCATTAAACGTGCCGCCGGTTGTGATGCTGGTGCTGATAGTGGTCGCCGCGCCGACAAGGGTGGCACCGAGTACCACTCCGCCCAAAACCGAGAGCACGCTCAAGACTGCGTGGCGAAGCGCTCCTCTAATAGAAAGTTTCATACTATAAAACTATAAATACGATTAAAAGCACCGCACGAGTTGTACAGACTCAAGTATACACCTAGTCAAGAACGCGCGGAGACGACCTGTGGATAAAAAAGGGGATAAAAAACCCTAGGGTTGTGCCGCCTGGAGTTTGGCCGCCTGGTCGTAATACAGTTTTGCCTTCGCCGGGTCTTTAAGAAAGTTCTGATAGAGATCGCCGAGGTTGCCGAAGGGCACGGCGCTGGTGGGCCAGACCTTGGTGGCATACAACCAAATAGCTTCTGCCCCGCGGTAGTCGCCTCCTATTTTGTAGAGTACGGCGAGATCGAGCCAGGTATTAAAGTCTTGAGGGTCCTTGGCGAGCGTCTTTTTATACTCCGCATAATGAGCCGTTATGGCAGTGCGCGCCTCGGCGGAGAGGTCGGCGCTAATGACCACCGGACGGATTACGGGGGCAGGGGTGCCCTCATCTTTGATTTCTTCAATGGTGTAGTTGCCGGTGGCTCCTATCCCGCCGACGACTGGAGTGCTGGTTGCCGCTTGGCCGCCCGGCGCGGGTGCAGGGCCGCGGGTAGCGTAATATACCCCCGCAACTAAGAGAACGGTGATACCGGTGCCTAAAGCCATATTGCGTTGTATGTCTGTCATAGAGAGTAGTATAAACAAAGACGTATCAGAAGTACAAATACTTACTGTACGGCAAGACGGGCAAGCAAAAAACCCCCACTCTTTCGAGTGGGGGTTTTTGCTTAAGCTATTGTCTCTAGCTTAGTTTGAGCGGGACTGGATGAGTCCGCCCGAGGGGAAGCCCGGAAGACCGAAGCCGTTGCTCCAATCCGGCTCGAAGCCACTTGCAGTCGTGGTGGAGTTACCCGTCCACGTGAAGTTGTCGTTGCCACGAGATGTGGAGGTGGACACGCTCGAGGTCGAGACGTTGAACCCGGTCGAGATCTCTGAAGAGCCCGTCGGGTAAGCCGAGTCGCCGAGAAGTGTCGTCACTACGGAGTCGCCGGTGTCTACGCCCGTGATGGTGCCGCGGAGCTCGAAGTATCGAGTCTGACCGGCCGGGATGACTACCGCGTTCGTAGCAGGCTCGATAGCGAAGGCATCGCCGCTGATGTGCGCGGTGGTGCTGCTGCCTATCTGGCCGCTCGTACCCTGGCCCGAGATGGACGAGGAGTAGGACGAGTCAGAGTAAGCGTAGAGGCCGACAGTCGTAACAGTGACACCCGTGGTGGTAGAGATCTTGAACTCGAAGTGGAAGATGCCTACCGGGTTAGCCGCGTTAGCGGTGATCTTGAAGCGCATCAGGCGTCCGTCAGCAACTCCGGTCGTAGCAAGCGTATCGAGCGCAAGCGTCGGGAAGGACTTGAAGAGGCGGATGCCCGCGACGCTGCCCGAGGCAGTAGCCGCGCTGATGGTCGTACCAGACGACGCACCGCTGGCTTCTGCGTTGAGCGGGTCAATCTTGACCACATCGCCGATACCGCCTGGGAAGCTCGTGCCGATGTTGGCAAGGTCCGCCTTGACGGTGATAAGCGTGTCTACGTCCTTAGCAAGGGCGAGCGGAGTCGAGAGCGTCGAGGTCGCCGTGGTCGTTGCCGCACCGCCGGTGAAGGTCGCCGTTCCGATAAGCGCGCCAGCGCTGTTGTAGAGGTAGACCTGCACGAGGTCGGAAGTACCGCTGTTGGTGCTGCCGCCAGAGCCGTTGGAGAGCGTGTTACCGCTGCCCGTGAGCGTCAACCCAAGCTTGTTGAGGGTCAGCGCCTCGTTGGTCGGGCGGAGCTTGATGACTCCCATGGTTACTCCGGTCGAACCTGCCGCTACCGGCACGTATGACGGAGAGGAAGAGTCAACCGAGAGCGTGAGCGAGCCGGAATCGAGCGTCATAGTGCCGCCGGAGCTTGCCGTTTCGGTCACAGCGATAGAGCTGCCCGAAGTGACGCCGGTCGCGGTTATAGCCGAGCCGGAGACGCTCCAGATGTGCGTGCCGGTCGAGCCGGACGCGACGTTGCACTTGATGTCGAGGATAACGACCGTGCTCTTCGGAATCACCAAGGTGTTGTCGAAGGTGAAGGTCGTGTCGGAACCGGATGCCGCGAGCGAAGGCACGTTGCCGCCGCTGTTAAGCACCGTGGCGCCGTTGTAGAGCCGGCACGAAGAGAGGTTTCCGATAGTGCCGGTCTGCGTCAGGATGACCGAAGACATACGTACGTCCTCGCCGGAACCGGTCGCATCCAACTGGACGCGGCCGAGGGTTACATCCTGCACGCCTGCGACGATGTTCTGCGAAGACGGAGAGGTGGACATCACTACGGTGAGTGATGCCGCCTTGACCGTCATCGTGTTCATCGAGAAGTTGCCGGTCGAGATGGTGATGCTGTTGCCCGAGGTCTGGCCCGTAGGGCTGGACCAACCGGACGGCGTGGTCGAAGCGATAATCGTCTGATTAGCGCTGATGGTCGAAGGCAGTTTGCCCTTGATCGTGTAGACCTTGCGTCCGACCGGGAAGGTGACGGTATCAGTGAAGGTTGCCTTCTGCTGAGAACCGGCCACCAATACGCCGTCAACCGGGCCTGCAACGACAACGCCGTTGCTGTCCACAATCGAGATGCCGGTCATCAGTTCTCCATCGTCGGTCGTGTTGCCATAACCGAAGTTGAAGACCATCTGGGTTACCGAGACCGCTTCACCCTTGAAGTCGGTGGCAAACCCGCCGAGCGGCTGGTTGCTGATGTTGACCGCGATGTTTTGCGCGGTAACTTCGTTGGCCTTGCCGATCGTGGTGACCGTACCTGCGTTGATGGTGGTGACATAGCCGGTGAACCACGGAGTAGCGGTGCCGCTCGGAGCGATACCGTAGCCGTAGGTCTGGCCTACGAAGTAGACGTCGGTAACCTTGTCGATGTCGAGGTCAACCGTGCGCGAAGCAGAGTTGGAACCGACGAGGTCAACCTTGTTGTACACGTCGATCGAGTTGCCCTTAGCAACCAAGAGGCCGCCGGGGAAGATGGTCGTGTAGTACTTGCCGTCAGCCGAGATCGTCGTCGGATACGCCGTGTTGTCCACGATGGTCTGGACGTTGGCGATGTCGGAGGCCGAAGCCGTACCGACCTGGCGCCAGCGAACGCTGTAGAGCTTGAGGTCTTCGGCCGAACCCGCGGTAAAGCGGACGCCGGAGACGCGGATGTCTACATCGCCGATGTTCTTGGTCTGCGCGGCACCCGGGTCAAACGACGAAGTCGTCGTAGAGACCGAGCCGAGTACGAGCGTGGTGTTGATGGTGTGTGACGCGCCGGAGATCGGGAGTGAGCCGGAGACCGTTGCCGAGGTGTTGATAGCAACAACCTGGAGAGCAACGACCTGACCGGAGAGCGCTCCGCCTGCGGCGGTCTGGATGTTGCCCGCAACCGTAAAGGTCATCGTCTGGCCTGCACCGATGGTGAAGGAGTCGCCGATGTTTACCTGGTGGTTGGAGTTAAGCGTCTTGCTGGTGCCGACCTGGAGACCGTTTTGGTCAAGGAGGACGATACCGCTGAAGTTCGCATCAACGCCCAAGCCGGTGCGCTGCACGGTTACGCTGTTGATCGTCACCGCCTGCGAACTGTTGTTCATCAGGGTGAAGGTCGTAAACGGAACACGCGATGCGCTGACGACGGCGAGCGAGTTAGCGGGCTGCGCACCTGCGCTGACGCTAACTCGACCACCGGTAGTCGGGATCGGGTTCGGATTCGGATTCGGGTTCGGAGAGCCGCCACATACCGCTGCGATAGCGGCACGTGTCTGCGGACCGACGATGCCGATCGAGCTGACGTTGTTAAGCGTCTGGAACTTCTTTACCGCTGCCGCAGTGGCAGGGCCAAAGAAGGTGGTCTCAAGACCAGGAGAACCTGCGCCAGAGACTGATACCTGCGTAGCAGCCGTAGCGTTGAGGAACACCTGGAGTGCCTTGACGTCGACACCCGAGCTGCCCTGTTGGAGCGAGCGCGAGAGCGCGGGGCACGTGCCGGCGTTAGAACCGCCGCTGCCGGTGCCCGGAGTCGCCTGGCCGTTGAGAGCCGCGGTGACGTTTGCGATAGTCGCTGCATCAGCACCAAACGATGCGAGCAGGGACGTGATTGACTGGATCTGCGCCTGTGTCAAGCCTGCGGCCTGAACCGGAGCAACCGCAACCGCGCTCATGAGCGCGATAGCGACCGCAACAGAAGTCACGAGAGCAACCAATCGGAGTGAACTGTTGGTAATAGTCATACCGATAATTAATTTCGAACGAATAAACTTACTTGTAATCGACGAGTAAAAAGCACGCGAACAATCTCTACCTGCCCAATCGGGCCTTGGTAGCTAAATAGGAAGACGGAGTAGCAGCCGTTATCTGACCGTAGAGGGATGAGGAATCCGGAGTATTACATTGTCAACGAACATGACAGTCTTCTTGCAGACCGCTAGCACCCATTATAGGGGGCACTACACTACCCGCAAAAATTCCCTGTGGACAACGCAAATCGGCCCCGGTAAGGGGGCTTCTTTTAGGTGACTCAGGGTAGACCAAATATATACTGTATAGATGAAGGGGTCAATGAAAGTTGTACCCCTTGCCACAATAGACTCCTTTGTTGCCTAATTAGGCAGGCATATACAGGCTCCAGCGGCGCTCGCCGACCTTCCGTACCAGACCTTGGCTGATAAGTGCCGCCAGCTCGCGCTGTATAGTCTTTTCGCTACAGCCCTTTATAACCGAGGCTATCTCCTTTATAGAAAGACTCTTGCGCTTACGGACCAGCTCAAGTATCAAGGACATTCTCTCGGACTGTCCTTTATTATGTCCTTTTGTCCTATTGTCTTTTAGATGCTCCTGCGGCGCGGGGGCGTAGGACGGGCGGGACAAAAAAGCGGAGGGGCTCTCCAGCTGCGGGACAGAAAAGTCCTCGGCCGATACAAAGGGGGACGGGTTACTGCCGCGCACTATCCGCTCGGCGACCACCTCGCACTCGTGCGCCAGTACCTGCGCATTTTGCCCACTCAAAGCACCTCGCGCCGCAAGCAGGCGCAGAGCACTTAGGAGCCCAAAAACATCGGCAAGCACCAGCGGCGCGTCCACCTCGCCGCCGGCCAGGTGCGCGATACTGCCGGGCAATAAGCCGGCGCGGCGCGCGGTCTCGTCGAGTTCCTCCTGCCACTCGGGCGCCGCGGAGCGGCCCAAAAAGACGAGCGCGTGGGCTATCTTTTCTGCCTTAAGGTAGCAAAAATACCAGTCACTGCGTCCTTTAAAAAGGATTGATTGTAAAGCGAATTCGTGGAATTTTTTGCTGTTGTCCGGCATAGTTTGTCCGAGAAAATGTCTCTCAATGTCTTTAACTTGTAAAGGAAATCTATCGGACAAGTGATGTCTTTGAGTATACCGTCGGAACGCTGGCATGCAAGTAAAAAAGTGTGCTCTAAAATAATGTTAGAATGTGCGCATGTCCCGCAAGAACGGCAAGAAGGACGGGGGAAGCCCGTTTACCGCTATACCGCACGACACCCGTCGCGCGATTATTGTAGTTATTCTGGTCATCGCCGGACTCTTCCTGACCCTTGCGGCTTTTGACGCGGCGGGTATCGCCGGCAGTGACGCCTACCGGCTCTTTGCGGCGCTCTTGGGGGTGGGCTACTTTCTGTTGCCGCTCCTGCTGTTTGTGCTCGCCGGCAACGCCCTGCGCGCCGAGCAGAAAGGGTTTACCGCCGTCAAACTTATCTCGAGCGGACTTTTTTTTGTTGCGGGGCTGGGGTTTATCCAGGTGGTCTCTGGAAGGGGCGGGCTCTTAGGCGGTGCCATCGCCGACCCGGCGGTCAAATACTTGGATGTCTACGCCTCGCTCATTGTACTCGGCGGACTCTCGCTGATTTCGTTGTTGCTGCTGCTTGAGGGCCGCATCTCGCTGGAACCCTTTGTGGCGCTATACCGGGGCATCAAGAACCTAGTCGCGCGCCTGCGCGGCACACCCGCAGAAACAGAGCCAAAACTCGGCGGCTTCGGGCTTGATAATGACGAACCCTCCGTCGCTGAAGCTATGGAGGGCCAGGAGGAGGAAGATGAGGAAATTCCTATACGCACACCGCGTGCCGAACCCGCGCGCGCGGGGATGCCGATGCAAACACTCAAGTCGCTGTTGGGCACTTACACGCCGCCGCCGCTCTCACTGCTGGAGCGCGACCGCGGCCGCCCCGGCGTGGGCGACATCAAGGGTAACGCCAACATCATCAAGCGCACCCTGCAGAACTTCGGTATCACGGTAGAGCTCGACGAGATTTCTATCGGCCCGAGCGTCACGCGCTATGCGGTCAAACCCGCCGAAGGCGTGCGCCTGCAAAAAATATTGACCCTGCAAAAAAATCTCGAGCTCGCGCTGTCTGCATCGTCGGTGCGCATCGAGGCGCCCATACCGGGTAAGTCGCTGGTGGGGATTGAGGTCCCTAACTCATCTAAAGTAACCGTGGGGCTGGGCGCCATGCTCGACACGCCGGAGTTTACCGACTCGCACAAACCCTTGCTCATCGGGCTCGGGCGCGACATCGCGGGGGGTGCTTTGTTTGCGAACATCGCCCGGATGCCGCACGCGCTCATTGCCGGCGCCACCGGCTCGGGCAAGTCGGTCGCGATACACACCATCATCAACAGCTTGATATACCGCTGCGGGCCGCAGCAGTTGCGGTTTATTATGATAGACCCGAAGCGCGTCGAGCTGACACTGTACCGCTCACTGCCGCACCTGCTGACCCCGGTCATCACCGACGCCAAGAAGGCCATCGCCGCCCTGCGCTGGGCCGGCAAAGAAATGGAGCGCCGGTACAATATTTTGGAGGAGAAGCGCGTCCGCGACGTCGAGTCGTATCACCAAAACATCCTCGCCCCCGCGCTTGAGCGGATAAAAAAGAAAGGCGCTCCGGAAGAAGGTGAGCCGGTGCCCGAGGCGATGCCGTACATCGTCATCATCATCGACGAGCTCGCCGACATTATGTCGACCTATCCCCGGGAGCTTGAGGCCGCAGTGGTACGGCTGGCCCAGATGTCGCGCGCGGTCGGTATACACCTTATCCTTTCTACCCAGCGCCCCAGCGTCAATGTCATCACCGGGCTCATTAAAGCCAACATACCCGCACGCATCGCCTTGCAGGTCGCGTCGCAAATCGACTCCCGGACCATCCTCGACCAAGGCGGGGCCGAAACCCTGTTAGGTGCCGGCGACATGCTCTACCTCTCGCCCGACATGAACAAGCCGGTGCGCTTGCAGAACGCCTATATTGGAGAAAAAGAAGTCAAAGCGGTGGTGGACTTTATTGCCAAAAACAACGAGCCCGAGCTGCCGGTAGAAATTACGCCGCCACAAAGAGGGGAGGATGGTGTGGGAGTCGGGACCGCAACCAGCGGCGGCTTTGATGACGAAGAGATCGATGACGACCTGTACGAAGCGGCGCAGAGCGCCGTACTTGAGGCAGGGAAGGCCTCGACCTCGTACTTGCAGCGAAAACTGCGCGTCGGCTACGCGCGCGCAGCTCGGCTAATCGATATCCTCGAGGAGCGCGGCGTCATAGGCCCGGGTGATGGTGCCAAACCGCGCGATATCCTGGAAAAATCTTCTCCTGTCTCCCCCGCCCCCGTACATGAAGAAAACCTGTAGAAAGTTATCCACACCCCTGTTACACTGGGCCGCATGCAGCGGGTGATTTTGATACTAGCCGCGGTCCTTATCATGGGCTACGGGCTGTTTGAAGCCCGCCGCCTGATCAGCGGGCCAGAGATTACCATCGACTCCCCCGTCGACGGCTCGGCAACTTCTACAAGCGCGGTGACCATCGCCGGCACGGCCCAAAACATCGCCTTTTTGACCATAAACGACGCTCCGGCCTACACAGATGAGGCGGGTAAATTTGTGTACCGCTACTCCCCCCCTGCGGGGTATACTGTGGTCACCGTCGCGGCCACCGACCGGTTTGGTCGCCGGGCGTCGAAGTCGGTTTCTATTACTGTCGTAACCTATTGTCCTCTATAAAAAGAATGTATGGCCGGTTTTAAAACAAAGAAAAAAGAAGTCGTGCAAAAGACGGTCGCATCCAGAGACGCCAAAGACACCACCGCCATAGACGCGGCCATCCGCGCCATCAAAACCAAATTCGGCGACGAGTCAATAATGACGCTCGGCAACACCGCGCGCGTCGATGTTGACGTCGTCCCCTCCGGCTCTATCGGGCTTGATTGGGCTTTGGGCATCGGTGGCTATCCGCGCGGTCGCATTATAGAAATTTACGGGCCGGAGTCCTCGGGCAAGACGACGCTGACCCTGCACGCCATTGCGCAGGCACAGAAAAAAGGCGGCGTATGCGCGTTCATCGACGCCGAGCACGCGCTCGACCCCGAGTACGCCAGAAAGATCGGCGTCAAAATAGACGAGCTGCTGGTCTCCCAGCCCGACTCCGGCGAGCAGGCACTCGAGATAGTCGAGGGGCTCGTGCGCTCCGGCAAAGTAGACATCGTGGTCATCGACTCGGTGGCGGCCCTGACCCCCAAAGACGAGATAGAGGCCGACATGGGGTCCTACCAGGTCGGCAAGCATGCGCGGCTGATGAGCCAGGCTCTGCGCAAGCTCACCGCAATAGTTTCTAAATCAAAAACCATCGTCATCTTTATCAACCAGATACGCATGCAAATCGGAGTGATGTTCGGCAACCCCGAAACGACGACCGGCGGCAAAGCTTTGAAGTTCTACACCTCGGTGCGGCTCGACATACGCCGCATCGCACAAATCAAAAAAGGCGAGGAGGTGGTGGGCGGCCGCCACCGCGTAAAAGTCGTCAAGAACAAAGTAGCAGCCCCCTTCCGCACCACGGAGTTCGACCTTATGTACAACGAAGGGATATCGACCGAGGGCGAGCTGCTGGCCTTGGGCGAGAAGCTCGGTATCATCCACAAGAGCGGCACAAGTTATAGCTTTGGCGAAGAAAAATTGGGCCGCGGCTACGATGCATCCCGAACTTATTTGAGGGAGAATAAAAAAATAGCAAACGAACTCCTGAAAGAAATCCGCAAAGGCCTAGCTAATAGCACCACCGGCAAAGCCGCCGCTCCGGCCGGCGCTGCGGACGAAGTCGAGGAATAGAGACACTCCGGCAACTACAAATACCGCGAGCGTAAGCTGTACCAGCGTGCTCGTGTGTGTGACTGCCGAAAGAGCAAAAGTGCCCAAGCCGTCGAGTCCGACGCGCGCCATATTGTCGAACACGCGGTGCACCCAAACCAGCTGGACCAGACCGTATAGTGAGAGAGCACAGACATACAACTTGAGAGCCGTCGACGAGACGAGTTGTCGCGCAGTATAGACCGTCGCGACCGAGGCCATCACCTGCTGTTCGATTTTGCTTTGCATATAGGCTATAACGAGCTCTTATTGCTAATAGTTTCAAACACTTTTTTGAACTCCTTTTTGGCCCGATGGACCCTCGTCTTGACCGCACCCACAGAGAGCCCCTCTGCTTCGGCTATTTCCTCCTGCGTCTTCCCTTCTATAAAAAATAATGAGAGCGCGCGAGACATGGGCGCGGGCATCCGCGAGAGCACCGAAGCCACCAGGTCAATTACTTCTTTCTTTTCGAACTGCCGCAGATTGCGGTCGGGTATAAGCGCCCATATCTCCTCATCCAAACCCACTTCCCCACCACTGCGGCGCTTACGGCGCGCATAGTGCGTGAGCGCTGTGTTGATGAGGATACGGTAGCCCCACGATGAAAACTGCGCCCCTTCTACCGTCTTAAACTTGCCCGCGTTGAGGTAGATCTTGGTAAAGGCCTCCTGCACCACGTCCTCGGCCGCCTCCTGCTCGCGCACGATACTCAATGCCTTGCGCAGGAACGGCTCTTCATACTTGCGCACAAGCAGGGCAAAGAGCGACGGGGTGTGTACCGACGCGAGCAGGACTTCTTCATCCCGCATCCCCTCCCCCTTCTCTTCCAGTGAGAGATACTCCATGGCCACAGGATATATCATGTACCGTTATATACAACCCGCGCTTGCGCGGTTTTGTTTCATCCCGTACAGTAGAAATATGTTCGGTACGCGCACCATTAGCCGCCTCAACCTCCTTCTTAGAAGGGGTGGAGGCCTTGCGCGTTCTTAGGAAGAAATTTTCATAAGAACTCCCCAGCCCTCCACCCCCAAGGTGAGGGCTGGTTTCGTACAGATAGTTCTTCGACAATCAACCAGGAGACGGATCGTGGCACACCATCGATCTACTAAACTCGCACTAAGCATCTATGCGGCACTCGAACAACGCCCCGAGGTCAGCAAAGTGTGTTGGGGAGGCGTAGGCCACTTCAAAGGAGCCACAACGCTCAAATTGCACAACGGCGTGCCGGGCCAAGTACTGGTGCAAGTGTGCGAGCCCGGCCGCTCGCAAAAAATCCACGCGTACACCAAAAACTGTGAGGTGACGCTCGCCGCAGCGCGTGACCTTGCCCGCCGTGAAAAGGTCAACGTCAACGGCTAACCAAGAAGGAATACCGGGGCCGCGCATAACTTGCGCGGCTTTTTCTTTTTGAGTACTATGTGAAGAAGCCTTCGGGCGATTTTTATTTGTGGCAATGCTCGAATACAACGAAATACTCAAAGGCCGAGTGATACTCGTGGGCGATGAGCCATACGAGGTCCTGGACGCGCACGTCTTCCGCAAGCAGCAACGCAAGCCGGTCAACCAGACCAAGCTGCGCCACCTCATCACCGGCAAGGTGACCGAGCAGGCCTTCCACGTGTCGGAGAAGGTCCCCGAGGCCGACCTCTCGAACAAACAGGTCAAATATCTCTACACCAACAAAGGAGAGCGGTGGTTTTGCGCCGAGGCAAACCCTGCGGACCGCTTTATGCTCTCGGACGAAACCATCGGCACGGGCGGGCAGTTTATGAAGCCCAACATGATAGTCGAGGCGCTCGTCTTCGACGAGAAGATAATCGGCGTAAAGCTCCCTATCAAAATGGATCTCAAAGTAACCGAAGCCCCGCCGGCGGTCAAAGGCAACACGGCGCAGGGCGGCTCTAAGATGATCACACTCGAAACGGGTACAGAACTTCAGGCTCCCCTCTTTATCAACGAAGGAGACGTCGTGCGCATCAACACCGAAACGGGAGAATACGTAGAAAGAGTAGACAAGAAGTAACGAAAAAGAAAAAGCATTTTTGGGAGTGTTTCGCAGGCCGACGGGCCGAGAAGCAGCAAATTTTCACCAGAAAATTATGCGACTCACAAAAATGCTTTTTCTTTGGAGACTACCTAACTATATACGGCAGGAGTGCCATAAAGCGCGCACGTTTGACGGCTTCGGCCAGCGCGCGCTGGTTGGGGGCGTTGAGGCCCGTGCGGCGGCGCGGCATAATTTTGCCGTGCGGATTGAGGAACTTCTTAAGAAGCTCCGTGTCTTTGTAATCAATATATTGAAACTGTGCTACGTATTCTTTTTTCATAAAAATTAAAACGGAATGTCGTCGGGATTAATATCTTCGGCCGGGTAGTCTATCGCCTCGTCTTTGCTCGCGGCCGCCACCGGCGCGGCTTCCGCTCCGCGCGGTGCCGCACCTTGCCCCGCCGCGCGCGGGCCAAACTGCACCACCTCGGCGATAATCTCGGTCTTGTATTGCTTGCCCTTCTCGCCCTCCCACGTGCGGGTCTTGAGCCGCCCTTCTACATAGGCACTGCTACCCTTTTTGAGATACTGCGCACAGAGGTCGGCCAATTTGCCGAAGGTGACAACATTGTGGAACTCAACCTCCTCTTGTTTGGTGCCGTCTTGCTTTTTATAGACGCGGTTGGTCGCAAGGCCAAAAGAGCACACCTGGCCGCCGCTGGGGAGCGCGCGAGCCTCCGGGTCGCGGGTCAAGTTGCCGAATATCATTACCTTGTTGAGATACATACAATAAGTATAGCTTAGCCGGTCAGGGCCTCAATCGATTTGTCGAGCTCGGCATCAGACACTTCGGCCGCTTTTTCAGGGGCCATCACCGGCTTCTCGATGGTCTTGCCTTCAAGCCGGTCAGAGGAGAACACCGCACGGCGAGGTGCCTGGGTGATGTCCTCGCGCACCGTTTGTATAAGGAGGTAGCGCAGAACTTCGTGGATACTGCGCAAGCCTTGCTCTATCGCGGGGATCATCTCGCGCTCGGTAGCAAATTTTATAAAGCCAAAGTAGCTCTCGAGGTACTTCTCGCGAGCACCGGCCTGGGCGCGCTCAACACGGTACGCGAGTGCTCGTTTGGTGGGGAACGTTTGTGAAATTATTTCCGCGTCACCCAAGAGCGTGCGAATCTTCTCCAGCACTGCCGGCACCCCGTCCTCGCCTACTGTAGGGATAATATGAAAGCCCACCTCGTACACGGGGGTGGTGTTTTTGACCGCAGCCGGAGAACCGGCGTCAGTCGCTTGGGTAAAGCCCTCAACGGGCTGCGACGTTTCTGCCATACCCGAATACCTTACCAAAGCCGCGCTAGCTTTGCAAGCTTGCCTCGCCCGCAGGCAGGCGGAAGATTTTTTGGGCGTTCGCCATTGTAGCCGCGGTGACCTCTTCTACAGGAACCCCTTTTACTTGGGCGATTTTTATAGCCACGTATTCGACATACACCGGTTCGTTGCGCTTGCCGCGGAACGGGACGGGGGCTGCAAAGGGCGCGTCGGTTTCTATCAGCATTTTGTCGAGCGGACAGACACGAATGGAGTCGTCGTACATGTCGGTGTAGGTGATAGGCCCGGGGAATGACAAATAGCAGCCCAAGTCTAAAAACTTTTGCGCCAACTCTCCCGACCCGGTAAAAAAGTGCATCACCACGGGCACTGCTATTGCAGTGTTTTGCAAAACACTAGAACAATCGTCATGTGCTTCCCTGCAATGGACGATGAGTGGTTTTTGTACTTTATTGGCCAAAGTAATGTGCGCTAAAAAGTTTTCTTTTTGTGCCTCTGACCTCTCCACTCTAAAATAATCCAGCCCGCACTCCCCTATCGCAACGACTTTTGGGTCGCCCGCCAGCTCCTCGTATTTGTCGGCATCAAAAACCTCATCCTGCGTAGGATGCACCCCCACCGACGCCCACAAAAAGTCGTGTTGCTTGGCGAGCTCGAGCCCTTTGCGGCTCATGTCCAAATCGGTCCCTATCACCAAGGCGCCCATCCCCTTTTCCTCCATACGAGCAAGTACCGCATCGCGGTCGGCGTCGTACTGCTCAAACTGCAGCTGACAGTGAGAGTCGAAGAGCCGCATTAGTCTTTACGCGGAAAGAGGTTTTCCGGCTTTTTGTTGGCCATGATTGCTTCGATTATCTTTTTTGATGTCTCGGGCATCAGGGGCTCGAGCATCTGGTCGATATACGCGAGCTCGGCAACCAGCTCGGCAATTATCGTCTTACCCCTTTCGATATCCTCTTTAACCACTTTAAACGGCGCTTCCTCGGTTATTTTTTGGTCGAGCACGGATATTCTGCTCCAAACGTGCTCCGCCGCCTTGTTGCAATCATATACATCGAGTGCATCGGTAAACTCCTTAGGGAGTGTGCGCCATTCCAACTTGACCGGCTCGGTAAGATGTGTCTGCGCCAACTGCATGATGCGCGCGGCGAGGTTGCCCAAGCCGTTGGCCAAGTCGGCGTTGTAGACCTCTTTAAACCGCTCAAGGGTAAAGTCGCTGTCGTCAAAGGGGTGCACGTGTCGGGCCAAAAAGTAACGTACCGCGTCTACCCCGTACTCATCGACGAGCGCAAGCGGCTCTATCACATTACCGAGCGACTTGGACATTTTTTGCCCGCCGCTCGTGATAAAGCCGTGGTAGACCACCTGGTCGGTGGTTTTTATGTCCGCCGACATCAGCATCGCCTGCCACATAATCGACTGAAACCGCACCTGGTCCTTGCCGGCAACTTGCACCACCTCCCCTTCCTGCCAAAACTTTTTAAATTTCCCCTCCCCGTCCGAGGGCCAGCCCAAGGTCGATATGTAGTTGGTGAGCGCATCAAACCAGACGTACATGACCTGATCCTCATCGTCGGGCACGGGCACCCCCCAGGTCAGGCGCGCTTTCTCACGCGAGATACTAAAGTCCTCGAGCCCCTGCTGTACAAACTTGACCGCCTCCTCACGGCGCCAGCCGGGGCGTATTACGTCCTCTCGCTCCAGATACGCGAGCAACTGGTCCTGATAGGCGCTCAAACGAAAGAAATAATTCTCCTCTTCGATCTCGACCGGGGTCATGTTTGGGTGGTTGGGGCACTTGCCGTCGACGAGGTCCGAGTCGCGCAAAAACATCTCGTCCCCGACACAGTAGAGACCCTTGTATTTCTTTTTATAAATATCGCCTTTGGCGAGACAGCGCTTCCACAGCTCCTGCGCTGCGGCCACGTGCCCCGGGTCTGTGGTGCGGATAAAGGCGTCGTACGAGAGGTTGAGGCTGGTTTTGAGCTCCTGAAATCGGCTCGCGTAGTGGTCAACGTATTCCTCAACACTCTTGCCTTCTTTTTGGGCTGCTTGGAATATTTTTTGCCCGTGCTCGTCGGTCCCAGTATTAAAAAACACTTCTCTCCCCATAAGCCGCTGATAACGCGCGATGATGTCGGCTTGTACTATCTCGAGCGCAAACCCGATGTGCGGGTCTGCGTTTACGTACGGGAGCGTCGTCGTGAGGTAAAAGTTTTTATTCGTCATTCTTGAGCGCCTGCGTTTTTCTGCGGTCTACGTCGGCGACGAACTCCTGTATGGCCGCCGCAATAGGTACCGAGAGCAATATCCCCAAGAACCCGGCGAGCTTTGCCCCGACGATGAGCGCGAGTATGACCAAGAGCGGCGGGACGCCCACCACTTTTTTGACCACCACCGGATATATCAGGTGTGCTTCAAACTGCTGTACCACCAAGTAGAGCCCCGCCACCAGCAAGAGCGCGGTGACTCCCCCGTCGGAAAAAGCGATGGCGAGTGCCGGTATAGCGGCGAGTATCTGACCAAAGACGGGTATGAGCTCAAAGAGCCCCGCGATGACCGCCAACAACAGCGCGTTTGGTATACCCAATATCACGAGCCCTAAATACAGCAATACGCCCACAATGAGGCCCAGCACCATTTGCCCCTGCATCCACTTGCCTATTTTGTCTTGGGAGCGCTTCCAGAGATGCAGGACGTAGGCTTGCTCTTTGATGGGGGTCACTACGCGCAAAAAGTCGTCGACCCCGGTCTCTTGTACCGAAAAATAAAATGAGAAGACGATGATGAGGATAAACGAGGTGAGCCCGCCAAAAAAGGCCGACACCGTGGTAAACACCCCGCCCGTGGTGTCGGCCAGTGTGGTAGAAATGTTGCGCAACAGGTCGGCCGAGGATATCTGCTGTCCGATGTCTCCCCACGGCAAAAGCCCGTGTGTTGCATCGCTGATATTAAAACCGGAGAGCGTTTCGGGTAGGCGCGAGAGGAAGTTGGCCGCATCACCCAAGAGCGGCGGCACAAAGATAAGCAGAACGCTCAAAAATACCCCTGAGACCAAGAGGTACATGAGTATGACCCCGAGTATGCGGTTGACCCTGCGGCGGACAAAAAACTGTATCGCCGGCTCGATGGCCGAGGCGATGACGACCGCGGTGACGACGATGAGGAGAATGTCGCGCAACACCCACAACAGGGCCGCCAGACCCAAAAAGAGGAGCGTCTTTATAATGCTCCCCGAGGTGATATGGACGCTGATGTCTCTCCCCTTCTCCATAACCTCCATACTACACCCGTATGCGATTTTGTAGATATGCAGAGAGTTCTGCCACGGCGACTCGCTCCTGCTCGCCGCTGTCCCGGTCCCGGACAGTGACCGTGTCGAGCATCTCCGGAGTCTCGCCCAGCGTATCAAAGTCGATGGTGACACAGTACGGCGTACCTATCTCGTCCTGCCGGCGGTAGCGCTTGCCGACGTTGCCGTTGTCGTCCCACATAATCTGCGGGATGTCTTTTTTGAGGTCGGTATAAATCTCGCGCGCCCTCTCCACCAGCTCGGGCTTGTTTTTGAGCAGGGGGAAGACGGCCGCTTTGATCGGGGCAATTGAGGGCTTGAGTTTGAGATACACGCGCTTCTCGCCGTTCTGCTCGTCCTCCGCATACGCGCTCGCAAGTACTGCAAGGAACGTGCGATCCACGCCGAATGACGGCTCAATAACATGCGGGGTTAGCTTCTCGTTCGTTTCGGGGTCCTGATACTTGAGCTCAACCGTTGAAGCCTTTTCGTGCGCAGAGAGGTCAAAGTCGGTTCGGTACGCCAGCCCATACAGCTCGCGACGCCCGAACGGAAAATCAAACTCAAAGTCGATAGTGCGTTTGCTATAGTGTGCTCGTTCGCCGTCCGGAACCTCAAGTTCGTGTACGCGCTTTTCAGGGATACCTATAGCCTTGTTAAACGCGTGTACGGCTCCTCGCCATTGCTCGAACGCTTCCTCCCACTCTTCGGGCCGGATAAAATATTCTATTTCCATCTGCTCGAGTTCCCGCACGCGGAAGATAAACTCACGCGGCGCTATTTCGTTGCGGAAGGCCTTCCCTATCTGGCCGATGCCGAACGGCAATTTTGGGTGGAAGGAGTCAACAATATTTTTAAAGTTTACAAAGATACCCCCCGCAGTTTCGGGCCGCAGGTATGCGACGGTTGCCTCTTCCCCCGCACCGACCGATGTTTCAAACATCGTATTAAACATCGCTCCGTCGGCCATCGGGTCGGCAAAGCCCGCCACATGTCCGCTCGCCTCCCACGCTTTGGGGTTCATGATGATGGCCGCATCGATGCCGTACATATCATCGCGCCCATCCACAAACATGTTCCACCAAATATTTTTTATATTGTTTTTGAGCGCGACACCAAGTGGCCCATAGTCCCACGTGCCGGCGAGGCCGCCGTAGATTTCGGAGCCTTGATAGACAAAGCCGCGCCGTTTGCACAGCGAGACAATCTTTTCCATCAAATCAAGTTCGGCCATATAGTTTGTTCTACTGTTTCGGCGCGACAATGTCCATACCCGCGACAAAGTCCGGCTCGGTAAGCCGCGTGGTGGGTGCGAGCGCTGTGGCCGACACGGCCGTCTGGGCAAAGCGGTCCGTACCCGAGAGCACCGCCGCGCCGGTCAATGCGGGCACCGTGCCCACTTGTGAGACGCTTGGGCTCAAGATGACCTGGAAGCTGCCCGTCTGCGCGGCCGAGCTGTAGCCCACCCCCGGCTTGATGTCCCCCACATTCCAGCGCACGGTGCGGCTGGCGGCCTCGTAGGTGATGTCAGACCCGGGCGCGGGCGCCACAAAGCTTACGTACGAAGGCAGTACCGCCGAGACGGTGGCGTTGCCGATAGTGTTGGACGAATTTTTAATCGTCCATACGACCGCGTAGGCCGTGGGAGACTCTGCGCGCGGCGGCAGGACCCCCGCGTTGGTAAAGGGCCCCGTGTTGTGGAGCGCCTGTGCGGTGAGCAAAGCGGCTGACGAGATAACCAGCTGTGTATGTGCGCCCGAGGTGACCGCCTCGGGGACGCTCCCCTCGCCGGTGCGGGTGCCTTTGACCGCGAGCGTCAGGTCAATGGTCGGGTTTTGATACACCACGCCGCCGGCCCCGGGAGCAAGGGTCGAGAACGAGAACGAGAGCGTCCCGCTGCCGCCCGGCGGCACTTGTGCAAGCGATGGATCCTGGGCGCTGGTCCACACCAGGCTCTGCGTGCTCGAGTCATAAAAGCCGCCGCTCGACTTGATAGAGGCAAGGTCGACCATGGGGCCCTCAAATTTGAGCCGCAGTTCTACATTGCTTACCGGGTCGCGCAGGTTGTTTTGCCAAAGGATATTGCCCTGCAACAATGTGCCCGCCGAGGCGGAGAGTTTTTCTCCCGACTTGCCGTCGATAGCAATCGAGCCGGTGATAAACGGCCGGTGCACGGTAAGGCTCGCGGGCACCGAGAGGAAGGGTACGTCTATCTTGCCGGCGGTCTGGTCCTTGGTCGAGCCGGTAATAAACCGGAAGACCTTCTCATCGCCGTCCTGGCCGTCGACCCGACCCGTAACCCGCAGGACCTGGGTGACGCCCGGACTCATGGTCCCCACCCGCCAGAGCGTCCCGCCGGAGTCGGCGTGCGGGGTGGTGCTGTCGACAGAAAAGCCGAACGGATACTGCCCCTGCACCACCACGTCTTGGACGGGTGATTGCGAGTTGCTTTGCACGGTCACCGTCATCGAAAACGGCTGTCCGGCGATTATCTCGGCCGGTGCGTCCACCGACACCGACACCGGGGAGGAGCCGAGCGTCACCGCCACCGCACTCTCTTTGGTAAAGACGGCGTTGCTTGCCTCGACGCTGTACTCGAGCGATGCTTTTATAGTCTGGACCGAGCCCTCCGCGCCGTAAAAGACGGCCGAGCTGGTCAACTTTTGTTGTCGGCCGGAATCGAGCGTTCCGATAGAAACCCGCTCTTGGTTGAGCGCCTTCTGCGGGTTTTTAGGGTCGCGCGTGCCTTGCGGGTAGGTGATGATAAGGTCGGCCAGCTGCAGCTGCGCGGGGTTGTGGTTGGTAATGATGAACTGCAGCTGGGCCGCGGTGCCGCCGTCGATGAGCGCGGGCGCCACAATCTGCAGGTCGATGTTGTCGGAAGAAATGTAGTTGCCGCCGGTAAAAAAGAATACGGAGGCACCAATAGTCGCGAGTACAAAAAAAACCGCCGACCCGATGAAGAACTTGGTCGCCAGCGCCATGCGCTCTTGCGGGGCCGAAAAGGCCGGCCGGACCGTGGTCGGCAGCGGCGTGTCCTCCCAGCGGGCCGGCGCATGCGCATCGGAGGGGTCGAGCGGCGCGCGTATATCGTGCGGCATATGCTCCTGCCCGCGCGAGTAGAGCTTATTTTTAAGCTCCTCCACCCCACTCTTATCCTCTTGCATCCCTATAGTATACCTCTACAGCCCCGTGGCTTGGAGGGACTCGTTGATGAGCTTTATGAGCAGTTTGCGGGATGCGGCCGCTTCGGCGGCCAGCTCGGGGGTAAAGGCGTCTGTTTCGACAAAAGGGGCGAGCGTCGGGAGAGAAGGCAAGTAGCCCAAGTGGGCCAAAATGCGCAGTACCAGCACGCACTCGACACTGTCGGCGTTGTGCTCGGTGTGAGCCAGCGACTCAAACCCTTTACGAACGGTTTGGTAGAGTTCCGGCGTGTGTTCGGCCCCGAGCACCAAACGCAACAACAGGCGCGAGACTTGGCCGAGCCTTTTGCATTGAGCGGGGGTCGCACTGCAGTAGTCGCGCGACACTTCGTCGGCGCCCGTGAGCCGCCACTCGTTTTTGCCGCGCACAAACGTGTAGCGCCCGCGCGACAGCGTCTCGAGCCCGTAGCGCAACTTCGACGACTCGCGCCGCGCGCTGGTTGCTTTGGCGCGTACGAGCCCCAACTGCTCGGTCAGCACAAACACAAGCGTGTTGGCCTCGCCCACCCCGCGCTTGCCCAACACTATCCCTTCGGTGATATATTTTTCGTGCATTATTTATAGTGAGCCTGTCGAACTAGAGTCTCTCGAACGACACCGCCTCTTCTTCTTTGGTCTCCAGTGATATAAGACCGGTCGCCCCCATCAGCGCGTCGCGGTGCGCGCGGATAAATTCTGCATCCGGAGTTTTTATCAGCAGGCCCGGTCGGTCGGTCATCGAAAGTTTTGAGGTCTTGCGCCACTCTTGTATCGCACGCACCCACTCACGCAAAGTCCCCTCTTCTTTAAGTTCCGCAGTTAGTTCGATATCGAGCACTACCTCTTCTTGGAGGATCTGATCCTCCACAACTTCTTTGACGTTTACTTCGTCGGCGATGATTGTGCGGAGGCCCGCGTCTTTGGGAGCGCTCTTGGCGATGAGCTTTTGGAGCGGCTGGCGGATTTTGATGCCCGCCTTCTCGCGCGCCTGCAACCCCAACGAGCAGATAGAGCGTACCCGCGCCATATCGAGCGTAAGTGCGGCATCGACCGGCGCTGGTGCAGGCCAGACAGAAAGGTGCACGCTGATGGGGTCGCTTGCAGAGCGCATGCGACCATACAGATCCTCTGCAAAGAACGGCATCACCGGCGCCATCACCTGTGCGAGCACTCTAAGCGCGTAGCGCAGGGTGGCAAGTGCGGCGTCTTTGTCGGGACCGTCGGTTTTAAACCGGTCGCGCGAGCGGCGGACGTACCAGGTTGAGAGGTCGTCTATAAAGTCCGCAAGCGGTCGCACCGCGAGGTCGAGCTCGTAGGTCTCGAAGCCTTTGGTTGAAGCCTCGACCGTTTCGGCCAGCCGAGACAGTATCCAACGATCAAGCACATGAGTAGGTGCAGGTTGTTCAGAAAAATAGTCTGGCCTGCCGGCCTCATGGGTCTTGGCCGAGACAGGAGACCCGAGGACTTTTTTCTGGGCAACCTGCACCGGAGCAAACAGGTCATAAAAACTGCGCACGTTGTCGAGACGCATAATCAGTTTTTTGCTCACCTCATCCACCCCTTTTTCCTGAAAGCGCAGGTCCTCGGCTTTGACCAAGGGCGACGACAGCAGATAGTACCGCAGCGCATCAGCGCCGTACTTTTCTACTACATCCATCGGGTCGGGATAATTTTTAAGGCTCTTGCTCATCTTCTTTCCGTCCGCGGCGACGATAAGCCCGTTGACTATGACGTTTTTATACGGCGCGCGCCCAAAGAGCGCGGTGCCCAACACCATAAGCGAGTAGAACCACCCGCGCGTCTGGTCGAGCCCCTCGGCAATAAAGTCCGCCGGATAGCCTTTTTTGTTAAAGCCCAAAAACCCTTTCGGGTCGAAAGCGCCTTCTCTAAACGGGTAGTGATTGCTGGCAAACGGCATCGAGCCGGACTCAAACCAACAGTCAAAGACGTCGGGTACCCGCACCCACTCGCCGTCGAGCGAGTTCCCCATCGCTACGTCGTCGATGTAGGGCCGGTGCAAGTCGAGTTCGTAGTCGCGGTTGTGCGGGTAGGGCGTAAACGGCACCTCGCACATGCCCGCGGTGCGCAGATAGCGGTCGTCGTTGTCGACACGGGACATAGTCTGCGCAATGCTGGCGCGCTTGGCGATATGTATCAGCTGATACGCCGGTCCTTGATGCGTCACGATGAGAACATTTTTTCCCGTGTATCGCTGCTCGATATCAAAGAGGAACTCCCCTATCCGGCGGCGCAGCACTCGGTAGGTCTCGCCGCCTTCGGGACCCTTGTCCATGCGCTCGACAAACGAAGCATAAAAATCGCGATAGGCCTGTATCGGCCCGCCGTCAAAGCGGCCGAAGTCTACCTCGACCAGCCGCTCGTCGACCATGACCGCGCTTTCGGGCACGCCGAGCTCGCGAGCTACTATCGCGGCCGTCTCGCGCGTGCGCAGCAAGGGCGAGGTGATGATAAGGTCGATGGATTTCGATTTTAATTCGGCAGCGGTTGCGGCGGCCTGCAGACGCCCCGTTTCGGTGAGCGGGTTATGCGGGTCCCCTTTGTGGTCGGTGAGGTCTTTTGTGTTGTATATCGCCTGGCCGTGCCGCATCACAAAGTAGCGGTTGCCCGAACGGCGCACCATAGCAAGCAGGTCCAACACCGAGCCCGCCACCTTGAGCTCTTTGGTCTTTTGGTTGCGCCACACCGGCAAGGGCGCGCCCCAGTAGCGGCTGCGCGATATCGCCCAGTCGGGTGCGGACTCCAAACCGTTGTTGAAGCGCCCCTTCCCCACATGCTCGGGGACCCAGCGTACCCGCGCGTTCTCACGCAGGAGTTTTGATTTAATATCAGAGACTTTTACAAACCATGAGTTGGCCGCCCAATTAAGCAGCGGCGTGTCACACCGCCAACAGTGCGGGTAGCTGTGCTTTATCTTTTCTTGCTTAAACAGCAGACCTTTTTCCTGCAGCCATGCGGCAATTTTTTCGTCGGTCTCGCGCGGGTTGCCTTTGGGTTTGACGGGCAGGCCCGCAAAATCTTTGACCTCCGGAGCGAACTTGCCCTCTTGGGTGACGTGCCGGATGAGCGAGATCTTGTGCTTTTGAGCAAGCGCGAGGTCGTCGGCGCCGAACGCGGGCGCGATGTGGACGATGCCGGTACCGTCCTCGGCCGTCACAAACTCCGCCGCCCACACCTTGCGCTCGCCCGGGTAGTAGTCGAACGGGGCCTGATACTTCTTGCCCACGAGCTCGGTGCCTTTGTACCGCTGCACCACCTCGCCCTCTACCTTGCCCTCTGCGGCAATGACAAAGCCGCCGTCCGTCTTGACCTTCGTATATACAAAAGTGGGATTGACCGCGGCAGCGTTGTTGCCCGGCAATGACCATGCGGTCGTGGTCCAGATCAAAAGCGACGTGTCGGGCTCGTCGACCAAGCGCAACTTGACCGTGACCCCGACGTCGTCGATGTCGAGGTAGCCCTGCGCAACCTCAAAGTTGCTGAGCGTCGTGCCGCAACGCGGGCAGTAGTGCATCGACTTAAAGCCCTCGTAGATCAGCTTTTTGTCGTACAGCGTCTTAAACGCCCACCACACCGACTCGGTGTAGGTCGGGTCCATGGTCTTGTAGTCCTGGTCCATGTCGGCCCAGCGGCCCAAGCGCGGGATGATGCGCTTCCAGTCCGAGACATCCTTCATGATAGAGACGCGCGCCGCGGCGTTGAACTTCTCTATCCCGTACTCCTCGATGTCCTTCTTGCCCTTGAGCCCGAGCTCCTTTTCTACCAGGTTCTCCACCGGCAAGCCGTGGCAGTCCCAGCCCCAGCGGCGTTGCACCCGATAGCCCTGCATCGTGCGGTAGCGCGGGATAGCATCCTTTATTGTTGAGGCGAGGATGTGGCCGTAGTGCGGCAGGCCGTTGGCGAACGGCGGGCCGTCGTAGAAGACGTACTCGCCCTTGGGCGCGTCTTTGGTGAGCGTTTGTTCAAAAATCTTCTCCTTATTCCAAAACTCCAAAACCTCTTCCTCGCGCGCAGCCAGAGGGCCCTTGGGCTTTTCGGCGTGGTGGTGGAGCTCCTCCCCGCCCTGTTTCCTATCGTCGACCATATAAAGAGCTTACTACATCTCCTCCGGGGTCGGGATACCAAGGAGAGTGAGGCCTTCGGCGAGTGTGCGCTCGGCGGCGGCGGCGAGGAAGACGCCGTAGTGCTGATGCGGGCCGCCCAGCACCTTTTCTTGCGCATACCAGGAGTTGAAGGCCGCCGCGAGCTCGGTCAAATAAGTGGTCAGGTAGTGCGGCTCGAGTTCTACGGCGGCATACTCAACCGTCTCTGCATAGTGCACGAGCACGCGTTCCAGCACGCTCGCGTGCTCGGGTGCGTCGGATTGACTGGGCGCAATGCCTTTGTCGCTGGCCGCGCGCAAGAGCGAGCGGGCACGCACCAGCGCGTATTGTACATAGGGCCCCGAGTCGCCCTCGAGCGACAGTGATTGTTCGGGATCGAAGAGGATATCTCTACCGCTCCCCGACTTGAGCACACTGTACTTGATCGCGCCGACTGCAATCTCTTGGGCAGTTTTTTCTTTATCAGCAAGTACGCGGTCCGCCATCTTTTCTTGCGCGTCTTTTTGCAAGTCTTCAAGTAGCGACTCGCCGGTGATCACGTTGCCCAAGCGCGACGACATCTTGCCGGTCGTAAGTCTGAGAAATCCGTTAGCAACGTGGCGTAAGGTCTTGCCCGCCACTTTGTCGGGGAATATTTTCCCTATAGCGTCGAACACCACCCCAAAAAAATCCTTCTGCTCGCCGCCGGTGACGGTGAGCGATACATCAAAGTCCGGGTACGCCTTGCTCTTGAGGTCGAAGAGGCCGACCTCTTTTGCCTCATAGGTCGGGAGCCCACGCGAGTTAAGGAACACTCGCGTGTGCGCTCCTTTGTATACGACCGCGCCCTCGCTCTCTTCAAATACTTTTCCGATGTGGGCACGTACAATATCCGTGCCAAGAGGGCCGGATTCGCTCTCAAAAAATTCTGTATCAAATTTCGTACCCAGTCGCGCGCACAGCTCATCCAAATGTCGGCGCGACGTCGCTATCCCCTGCTCGCGCAAGTCGCTCCACTCGGCATTCGAGTGTTCGTAGAGCGCGGTGTTTATTGCATCTATCTGCTCCTTACCGGACCCGTCTTCATATGCTGCGTTGCCTACCTTGTACGCTTCGCCGAGCGCTTTAATATCGTTTGGATCTCCCTTGGTTTGCGTGAGCCCCCACACGCCCTTGGCGACCGTGAGTCCTATGTCTGACGGGTAGTTGACCCGTTTTACATCAGCGCCGGTTTTCTGGAGCAACCTTGCAATTGATTCGCCCAAAATATTGCCTATCAGGTTGCCAATATGGAGCGGCTTAAAAAGGTTGGGGCTCGTGTACTCGACCAGCACCGTCTTGCCTGCATACGGCTGCGCGATTACCTGCTCGCCCGGCAGCAGTGCCTCACGCGAGAGATAAAAGTTGATGAACTTCCCCGCGACCTCGATCTTCTCCACTCCCTCTACTTTGAGCTTAGCCGCAAACTCTTGGGGATCGAGCTTGTTGACCAGAGCGACATTACTCGAGTAGTCACCGTGGCTCATATCGCGCGGTCGCTCAACCGCGAATCGCGGTTGCCCTTCGGGGCCTTGGCGAAGTAGGGCCTCTCGGATAGCATCGTAAATCCTCTCCTTCATATCGTGCAGACTATCATCTACAGCGTCCGTTGGGAAAGCGCCGGGGTCGAAGAGGCGCTGGTGACGGTAAATCCGATCCGGCCTATCAAAGCGCCGCTTGCGGTCTCCACATCGCAGCGCCACTCGCCGGGCACGAGCGCGCTTTTGATGCTAAAGCCCCGGTAGCCGTCCTCTCGCCCGCCTTGGATGGGGAACGAGACTCGGGAGCGCTGCTCCCACTCGCCGCCGGCGTTTTTGTACTCCCACACATGGTAGATCGGCGTTGCAAGGTCGGCGGGGGCAAACACCGCCGAAAAGCACGCCGCCGTGCCGCTGCCCGAGGTGTACTGCACACCGGTCTCACGCCAAAACTGGTACCACGGTGCGCGTTCATAGAGCGCAAGGTAGGTGCTGTCGGAGCGGCGCAATACCGAGTGGTAGATCCCAATATCTTTGAGCGAGAGCGGCACCGGCGGTATGACATTGAGAAAATAGAGGAGATTAAAGATGCAGAATATCGCGCAGACAATGAGCGAGACTTCTTTGAGTTTTTTTGTGTCGGTACCACGAAACACCGCAAAGAACAGCAGCGACAAAAACCCTGCGATGGCAACCAAGCTCAAGATGCCGCTTAAGAGGAACGCAAGTGTGCCTATCGAGTGAGTGATAAAGATCGGCACCGCCACCAGCGCGTAAGAAAGCATCAAAAAGTAGTACGCTCCGACGTTGAAGCGCAACAGCGCGTAGCGGCTCCTAAAGTACTCGTTGCCGAAGACCATCAGGACAAGGATGCCAATAAAGACCGCACTGCCCGCCAAGGTCCCCGAGTGGCCGTAGAGCACCAAAAGGTTGCTGGCGAGACCACCGAAACAAAACTGCAGCATCAGGAGCATAAAGAGCGGCTCGGCATCATCCGGCCGGCCTGTCCCGAGCTTTGTCGAGGGGCGCCTACTCCGCAAGTTGAGCAAAATAATAAACGCGCCACCGATAAACAAATACGAAAGCAACAGGATGTTGTTGAAGATGCTGTCCGGCCGCTTGGCCACCCACAGGTCAAACAAAAAGCCCACCGCCAAAGCCCCCACCCCGATATGGTGCTCATACTTCTCCCAAAACTTGAATATTGTGTGCCACAGGGCGTGCATAGCGCTATACGAACGAGTCGGGGATGGGGAATTTTTGAGCGAGCTCTTTTATTTCTTGGCGAATGGTATCGAGTTTGGATTGGTCATCTTTATTTTTCATCGCGTCGAGCATGAGCTCCGCCACCCGGGTACACTCCCCTTCTTTAAACCCGCGAGTGGTAATGGCCGGGGTGCCAAAGCGGATGCCCGATGGGTTAAACGGCGGCCGCGTATCATCGGCGATAGCATTTTTGTTGAGCGTGATACCGACCGCGTTGAGCGTCTCCTCGGCGGCCTTGCCCTCGATACCCAAGCTCCCGAACACGTCGGCAAGAATAAGATGGTTGCTCGTACCACCGGCGAGCATGCGTACGCCGCCTGCACGAAAGACTGTTTCCATCGCTTTGGCGTTCTTGAGTATCTGTGCGGCATAGGTTTTAAACGCCGGCTGCAGCGCCTCGCCAAACGCCACCGCTTTGGCGGCTATCTGATGCATGTGCGGCCCACCCTGAAAGCCCGGGAACACGGCACGGTCAATGAGCGTCGGCAGGTTTTCTATAGTTTTCTCCGGCGCTTTCATGGGGTTGGACACTACCCCTTTGGTCATGATGAGCCCGCCGCGCGGGCCCCGCAGCGTCTTGTGGGTCGTCGTGGTAACGATTTGGAACCCGTAGTCGAAGGGGTTCTTAGCAACCCCGCCGGCAATAAGCCCGGCGATATGCGCTACGTCGGCCATGGCCACTGCACCCACCTCGTCGGCAATCGATTTTATCTGTGCCCAATCAAGCTCGCGCGGATAGGCAGAGAAGCCACCGAGGATCATTTTGGGCTTCTCGCGCACCGCGGTGGCGCGCATCTCGTCGTAGTCGATCTCGCCGGTTTCGACGTTTTTCATTTTGTAGCGCACAAAGTTGTAGAGCTTCGACATGTAGGTCACGGGGTGCCCGTGGGTCAGATGCCCGCCGTGCCCAAGGTCCATGCCCATGATCGTGTCGCCCGGCTCCATCCACGCAAAGTACGCGGCGATGTTGGCGTTGGCCCCGCCGAGCGGTTGTACATTGGCGTGGTCGCACCCGAAGAGTTTTTTTGCCCGCTCGATCGCGAGCGTCTCTACCTCGTCAGTAAACTCTTGCCCGCCGTAGTAGCGCTTGCCCGGGTAGCCCTCGGAATATTTGTTGGTAAACACCGAGCCGTTTGCCTCGCGCACCGCGCGGCTGACATAATTTTCGGACGGAATCAGCTCCAACCCCTCGGCCTCGCGCTGCTCCTCGCCCTGTAATGCTCCAAACACTTCTTTGTCCTGGCTTTCAATAGATTCGTAGAGATTCATAGTCGTTTAAACTAGTATAGCCTTATCCGTGGAGTTTTTTGTTGTAGCCGCCGGCCACCGTGAGTTCGGCCTTGATGCCTGCGTGCGGCTCGTAGCCCTCGAGCAGTACCATTTCGGGCTTAAAGTCCTCAAGCGAGTTGACGGTGCCATTGATACGCAGCGTGGGGAAAGGTTTTGGTTCGCGCGCAAGCTGCTCTTTGACCTGCTCGCGATGATTTTCGTACATATGAAAGTCGCCGAACGTATGGATGAACTCCCCCGGCTCTCTGCCGAGCACTTTGGCGATGATGACGGTCAGGAGCGCGTAGCTCGCGATGTTAAACGGCACACCGAGGAATATGTCCGCCGAGCGCTGGTAGAGCTGGAGACAAACTTTGCCGTGCTTGATGTTGACCTGGTACATATTGTGACAGATAGGAAAGCGCGCCCCCTGCCCCGGTTTGGCCATCTTGTACATGTACTGCGGGTCCCATGAGGTCACCAGCGTGTTGTGGGCGTCGGGGTCCTTGTGCAACTCGTCTACCACCCAGCCGAGCTGGTCCACGGTCCGCCCGTCTTGCGCAGGCCATCTTCGCCACATCTCACCGTAGATATGCGGTAGCTCACCGTTTACTTTTGCGAAGTCGGCGTCGTTTTTTATCTTCTCAATAAACTGCTCTTTAGTGAGTTCTCCCTGGTGCTTTTCGTTGTAGATCTTATACGGATAGTCGTCCCAGATGTGCACGTTGTTGTCCACCAGATATTTTATATTGCTCTGTCCCGAAAGAAACCAGTACAACTCCTGCAAAACGCCGTTCCAATATACTTTTTTGGTCGTCAGCAACGGAAAGCCCTGCGACAGATCAAAACGTATCTGTGCCCCAAACACGCTATAGGTTTTGACCCCCGTCCCGGAGTCCACCTGCTCCTCCCCCGCTTCAAGCGTCTGGCGCAAGAGGTCTAGGTACTGGGTCTCGGGGTGCTTGTCCATAGTATTACTTCTTAGATTTTTTGGCCGCCTTTTTTTCAGGTACGTAGTGCTTCCAATTGTCTTTTGCAAACCGGCCGACATCTTTATAGTTTTGGCGCGGAGGCGATGACAGCCCGGAGAAGGTCAGCTGGGCTATTTTCATCCCGGGCCGGAGCACTATGGGAATATTATTCTGATTGGTTATCTCGAGCGTGATGTTGAGAAAGTGACCCGGGTTCACGATTCCGGCCGTGTTGTGGATCATAAGCCCCACGCGCGCCAAAGAGGACTTGCCGGAGAGTTGTATAAGATAGTGGTCCGAGCCGAAAAAGTCTTTGGACGTGCCCAACACCGAGATGCCGGGACGCAGGATGAACTCCTGGCCGTCTTTGAGCTTAAGCTCGGTAGTCTTGGCAAATATCTTTTTTTGCGGGTCTATCACCACCGCGGTATACGCGTCGTTGAGCAAAAAAATGTTGCCGAGCAGGATGTCGTAGCTCGCCGGCCCCAGCCGCGACTCGTCGAACGGCCTCATGACAATGTTGCCGTTTTTAACCTCCTTCAAAATATCGGTGTCTGAAAGAAACATATTATTGTATGGTAAATATTTTATCCGTCCCGTAATACTCGGGCCAATGCGCATTGTAATGCGCAAACATCCGCTCGAGCCGCTCCTGCTGCAACTCTTCGACCCCGCACTCCTGCATAAGCGCCGCGATACGCTCCCGGGCGGCCGCAACCTCTTCCTCCGTGCCGACCACCATTTCGAACTCTGCAAGCCAGCCGTAGCCGGCGTTGCGGTCGAGGCAGACGGTCGTATCTTTAAACGCGTACTCCTCGCGCTCGCGCGACCACTTGGCCTGGTAGCGAAACCCGGCGCTGATGAGGATCTGGTCGAGTTGCTCGAGGGTCAAGTCTACCCGCTCTTCAAACTCCATGCGCGCCACCCCGTTGGCGCTACTGTCGGTCCCCACCGATGCTTTGACCACCAACAACACCTCGCCGTCCTTGTTGCGTGTGCGGACCGACGACTGTGTCGCACGCAGCGCAAGGTCGACAAGTACTTCGTGCAACTTCGGCGACAGATGGCCTTCTATTTTTTTAACCAACGCCTCAAGCGTACCTCCGGTAAAATAGTGATTGAGCTGTTTGTTTTTTGAGGTGCACTTCGAGCGAGGGTCGAGCGTGCGTATTTTATTGCGCAGTATTTCTGCTTGTTCGGAACTTCCCAAAAGCGATTTAACCTCTACCTCGTACTGCTGCATAGCCCTATCCTAGCGCGCCGCTCTCTGGGGGCCCTGGGGATAAAAGGTGGATAAGGCACCATGCTATAGTCGCCCCATGGAGTCAAAGCGCCCTACCGTCAGTATGATAGTCGCGATAGGCCAGAACCGGGTCATCGGCAAGGGCAATACCCTGCTATGGCACCTCCCCGACGACCTTAAACACTTTAAGCATCTCACGGTGGGCCACCCGTGCATTATGGGCCGGCGGACCTTTGAGTCTATTGTAGCGATGCTTAAAAAACCTCTCCCGGGCCGGACAAACATCGTGGTGACCCGTGACACTGACTGGCACTATGACGGAGTCATGGTGGCCCACTCGCTTGAAGAAGCGTTGCAAAAAGCAAAAGAGATAGATACCGAAGAAGTGTTCGTCATCGGCGGCGCACAACTATATGCGGCTGCACTGCCGTACACGGACCGCCTCTACGTGACAGAGATCGACGACACCAAAGACGGTGATGCGTTTTTCCCCGAGTACGAAGACCTATTCACTAAAAAAACTGCAGAAGAACCCCGTGAGCATGAGGGCCTGAAGTACCGCTGGGTAGTGTTAGAAAAATAAAAAGGCCCGGGATTGCTCCCGAGCCGATACCTTACTGAAGCACCGATTCTGCGACGACTCGCAGATAGCGGGGGCGATTGCGTTTGTTGGGCCCGAGGAGCTCCTCGGCCATTTCGGGGCAGTTGTGGAAGTATTTGACGATCGCCGTATACTCCGCAGGCAACAACTCAGCGCCCCAAAACTTGCTCCGGCACCAGGGTGAGAGCACCTCCGACGTAGGGCGCAACAACACGCGCCATAGCAACGTCATCCGCGCCTCCGCGTGGACATAGTCCGCCGGGATAATTAGAAACGCCAGGACTGCCTCTGCCACGGTCCCCTGGCAAGAGATCAACTGGACCGCCCGATTGAGCTCCCGCTGGTCCCAGATATTTTTTTGACGCAACTCATACACAACCTGTGCAGTCTGTGCCGCCAAACTCTTCGTCATAGTGGCTCCGCTTGTTTACCGTTTTTTTACGCGGTTGCTACAAAACGCAAAACGCCACTGGTACTGACCAGTGACGTTTATAACACAAAAATTATTTTACGTCCACTCCCATCGAGCGGGCAGAACCGGCGATGATGCGCATGGCTTCATCAATGCTGTGCGCGTTGAGGTCGGGCATTTTCTTTTCTGCTATCTCGCGTACCTGTGCCTTGGTGATGATACCCACCTTGGAGGTGTTGGGCTTGCCGCTTCCCTTTTCTTTGCCGATGGCTTTGAGGATAAGCGATGATGCGGGAGGAGTTTTGAGTATAAAGTCGTATGAGCGGTCCTCATAGACGGTGATCTCTGCGGGGACAAGGTCGCCCGCCATACCCTTTGACGCCTCATTGAACTTCTTTACAAATTCGCCGATGTTGATGCCGGCGGGCCCAAGCACCTGGCCCATGGCCGGAGTAAGGGTGGCTTTGCCGCCCTGGGCGATGATCTTTATTTTTTTGGTTACTTTCTTAGCCATATAAGTTGAGAGACAGTAGTTATATCCTTTTTACCTGGAGGAAATCAAGCTCTACCGGCGTTTCGCGGCCGAACATCGCCACCAGCACTTTGACCTTGCCGCGACTCTCGTCCACCTCGCCCACTTTGCCGTCGAGGTCCTTAAACGGCCCATCGACGATAGTGACCGCGTCGCCCACTGCCATATCGATAGCATGTTTGACCGAGCCTTCGACCGCCTGCATGCGGCCCAGGAGCGTATCCACCTCGTCTTGTCGCAGCGGCACCGGGTTGACCCCCGAGCCCACAAAGCCGGTCACGCGGGGCGTGTTGCGCACGATGTACCACGACTGGTCGTCCACGATCATTTCTACCAGCACATAGCCGGGGTAGACTTTTTCCTCCTCCTCTACGCGCCGACCGCCTTTGATTTTGATGGTGCGCTCGGTAGGCACCACTACTTGGAAGATCTTGTCGGTGATGCCGAGCGACTCGATGCGCTGGCGCAAGTTGCGCGCCACCGCGTTTTCATAGCCCGCATAGGTGTGTATCGCGTACCATGCTCTGCCAACAGAAGTATCTTGTTTGGCCATAGAGATTAAATGATGTTTTTAATGACCGCGGAGAAAAGGTAATCGAGCAGGCCCAGATAGAGCGCGGTACCAAGCGATATCGCTATAACCACGATGGTGTACATAATAGTAAGCCGGCGACTGGGCCAGCTGACGTGCTTCATCTCGGCGCGAACATCCCTAAAGTAATTGGTGATACTCATGGTCAAAAATAGCTTGTTTCTCCTAAGAAAAAACCCCTCTCGGGGTCTTTTCTCTATACTACTCCTAAGTTTTTAGGGAGTCAACTCCTACCGGATTTCGTAGGTTACGGACACATTCGAAGTGACTTTGTTCTGACCCACGGATATCTCGGGGGCCGCCGGTGCGGGAGCTATGGAGTCTGCCGTTGCCATACCCATGCCCTTGGCATAATAGATCGGGCCACCGTTGTTCTCGTTGAAGGACACAACACGCACCAGCTTGACGCCGAGCTGCTTGGCGAGTTCGTCGGCCTTGCCCTTGGCATCGGCAATGGCTTTGCCGCGCGCTTCGTCCTGCATCTTGTTCGGATCATCGAACGTAAAGTTGAGTCCCGACACTTCGGTCGCACCCTTGCCGCCGACACCGGTCAGGAGGTCGCCGGCTTTGGCCGTGTCACGCGCTTTGACGCTCGTGGTTTGGCGCACTTCGTAGCCGCTCAATACTTGCTTGCCACCCGGGCAGTAGCCGTTGGTGCAGACCTGCTGGACATAGTCGTATTGCGGGTTGACCGAGTAGTCGGTGGTTTGTATATCTTTTTTATCAATGCCGGCATCGGTAAGGTACTTGGTAACCGCATTTATTTTTGCCGTGGCATCTTCTTGTGCCGCAGCGACGGTCGCTTTTTTGGACGAGACCGAGAAGCTAAACGTTGCAATGTCGGCGACGGCAAACGCCTCACCATAGCCACTGACGCTGATAGTGTTGGTCGGCTGTACACCGGAGCCTATGTAGCGCAGACCCATCAGGGTACCAAACGACTGCAGACCCAAAAATACGATTAATGCGACTACGGCCCACTTGACCACCCCACCTTCAAATAATTCTTTCATACGATGTTCAGACGGCCCTATAGGGCGTTTATTACGGCCATAAACTGCTCATACGGCAGTGCTCCGGAGATAGGTACTTGCTTGCCTTTGCCGTACACGATGGTAAATGGCGTGCCGTTGCCGCCGTTTTGTTGTGCCTCGGCGGCGTCTTGGTCGACACGCTTGCTTGCCGCTCCCGACGCGACGCAAGTACTAAACTTTGTTTTATCCGCACCAAACTGCACCGCCAGTTGTGCATAATAGGCATCACTCATTTTGCTCTGGTCGGCGAATATTGCATCGGAAAACTTCCAAAATCCGTCGTTGCCGAGCTGCTCAAAGATGCACTCCGAGGCTATTGCCGCCGGCTTTGCATTGGGATGGATAGACTCGAGCGGCAGGTGGCGGTAGACCCATGCGATGTTGCCGTTGCTCTCCGAAACAATCTGTTTGAGTGTAGGATCTACGCGCGAACAGAACGGGCACTGGAAGTCGGAGTACTCGATGAGCACAACGGGGGCGCTCGGCGAACCGATGATATGGTCGTCTACCGAGGGCGCGCGTACGTGGGTCTCTACGGCCGGTACATCCCCCGCTGCCGCAACGCCTTGCACGGTTGTTGGATTGGCATTCGTAAAGACGATAGCGGCGGCGATAATAACGCCCGCGATAATGATAGCAATAGAGGGAGAGATTTCGAGCGGTTTAGTTTCTGACATGCGGCAATTGTACTACTACTTCTGCGCGCGGAGCAAATCGCGGATTTCTTCAAGCAGGCGCTCCTGCGCGGGCTTTTCGTACGGAGGGGTCTCCTTTTCTTCCCCGCGTACAAACAGGCGCTCGCGCGCGACGGACAGCGCCTTAAAGACGGCAAATATCGCGAGTGATACCACCAAAAAGTTGAAGAGTGCCTGCAAAAACGCGCCGTACTTAATGACCACTCCCGCGCCGGCGCTCCAAGCGAGTGTTTTGAGGTCAACGTTGTTAGTGAGCACACCCAAGACCGGCATGATGATGTCGGACACGAGCGAGTTAACGACACCGCTAAAAGAGGTGCCGATGATAACCGCAATAGCGAGCTCGAGCGCATTGCCCTTGATGGCAAAGCGTCTGAACTCCGAAAAAAATCCTTTAGTGCGATGCAGCATAATTATTTTTGTTGGAGCTTTTCGATGTCCTGCATGAGCTTCATGAGCCCCCCGCGGATTTCTACCAGTGTTTTGTGGTCCTCGGTCTCGCGGACATCGTCCTCTTCTGTCTCTTCCTGTATCTCTTCGACATCCTCCTGAATCTCGTCCACATCCTCTTGAATTTCCTCGATGTCTTCCTGGATTTCGTCGATGTCAGCGGCTTGCTCGTTGATGGTCATCTGGATAAATATAGCCAAGTATATCGCCTCGAGCGACACCAGGGTGGTCAGCACCAGCAGCATCCGATCCACTTCGACAAACCCTGTCCATACCGAAATAAAACTCGCGACAAAGACGAGCGTGTGCACGACAATAGATTGGGGCGAACCGACCCAGCGGGTGACCGCCAAGGCAGAACGCTTGATGTTGTGTCTGTGTTCCTTCATGGGGGTGGACGATGGGGCTCGAACCCACGACCGCCGGTACCACAAACCGGAGCTCTACCAGCTGAGCTACGTCCACCGTGCGTTTTTTATACCACACATTGCTTTAAACGTGTATCTTTTTACGTTCTTCGGGATAGTGGTGAATCGTATGGTGACAGTTATGACACAACCAAACTAAGTTTTTCAGCGTATTGTTCTTTCGATTCTGATCAATGTGATGGACCGCCAACACTCTCTTGTCCTCGATGTTGCAGCGCTTACAGATGGGTGGCACTTTGTTGCGCAAAAGCACACTCCGATATGCGTATAAGCCATTCTTGTAATTGGGATGTTCAGTGCCATGAAAATGAGAGTTTCTCCATTTTGTTTGGCAGGATTTCGAACAAAAAAATTTTCCGCTCTTTGAACGTTTTATCTGGGTTGGCTTTTTGTATGTTTCTGCCTGACAAAAATCACAATACTTTAACTCTCTAGTCCGGGCATCTGCATAATGACAAGGCTTAGAGCAGTAATTACCTTGACCACGTGCGACATAAAACGGCTTTGTCTGAAACCCCTTGCCGCATTTTTTACATATTCTAGCTAGCACCTATACATGATGGGTCAAATCTAAGCATGAGTAAATACACAAATCAGTGGATATTCAGAAACTTGTGTATTTACCGTATGGCTCGCTGCGAGGAGACATAAGCGAGCGATACAAACACCAATCCGATGAGCCCGGTGATTGCCTCCGGCACATGCACTACAATGCCCACCAACATCGAGAGTCCAAGTCCCAAAATAGCCCAGTGTGCACCGTGTTCTAGGTAGCGTAGCGTATCCAGGGTTTTTTTGCGGACCAAGTAGACAGTACATGCGCGGACAAAGTAAGTGCCGATGCCAAGACCCACAAAGATAATGGGAATAGCCGACGTAAGGGCGAAGGCGCCGACCACACCATCGAGCGAGAAGGCCGAGTCGAGAATATTGAGATATATAAACAACACCGCGCCCCCGCCCACCACCGAGCCTGCTTTGATGTCGAGAGTTGAGGTGATGCCTTGCATCACCACGAAGGTCAAAAGGCCGATTGAGCCCGCGGCAAGCACTTGCGCCTGACTATCCGCAAAATACGAGAGCCCCAGCAGTACCGCCAATGCAATAGCAAGCTCTATGGCCTCTACCCTGCCCCAGCGCACGAGGTGGCGCTCTATCCACGCTATCCAGTGCACGCGCTTGCCGACATCGAAAAAATATTTGAGCGCAACCATAAGAAGGAAGATACCGCCGAAGGCGTTGATAGCGTGCGAGGCGCCGGCGAGGAGCGCCGCGTAAGCATCGGGGTTTTCAAACGCGAGCCGCGCGGCCGCCACGGGCGATATCCACGCGGCGAGGCCGACGATGATGGCCGGCAAAATAAGCCGCGTGCCAAAGACGGCTATAAAAATCCCCCAGGTCAAAAAGCGCCGCTGCCAACGCTCGCTCATTTGCCCCAAGACCTTGGCGTTGACGACCGCGTTGTCGAAGGAGAGGGTGACTTCCAAAATAGAAAGTAGCGCCGCGAGCAGGAATGCCCCTACGCCACCCCAGTAGTACACCGCCCCGAGTGCAAGCAAAGAAACCAACACCGGCCCCACAAAAATCCGCATGGCGTTATTGTAACAGAAATGAAAAAGGCTCCCCTTACGATTGGATGAGGGCTTGCGGTTAGCCTGTTTCGTACCGCAGGTACATGCCTGCAACGAACGCAAGCAGTGCCGAGAGGAGAAGCGTCAGAAGTGTCTCAGGGGCACCCCCGCCCGCTCCTGTGTTCGGAACGTTTGGAACGTCGATTGATACTCCCAATACTGCTCCTGTAACCTCCGGTGTTGGTGAGATGGAGGCGGGAGTTATAGATACAGGAACGATTACGGCCGCGCCTCCTCCACCACTGCCGGTTGCGACGGGAGGTCCGTTGCCGCCGCCTCCCGGAGAAGGCGGCGCGACTGGAGCCGGCGTGCTAGTGGACGAAGAAGTAGCAACCGTTCCCGTAAGAGTGCCAACGGATGAGGTGGCGACCGTCCCTGTAAGCGAGCCCGAAACACTGGAGGCTGCACACGTTGCTTTGGTGATGTGCGTATTATTTAACGTAACGGCGCCGTTTCTTGCCAGAAGCCTCCCTACAACCGTTGAGCCCCCGTTATCGGTAATGGAGGAAAGGGCTAGTATACTCCCCTTAAAATCGGAACCCGTTCCGAGTGTCGCAGAACTACCAACCTGCCAAAAAACACGGCACGCCTGCGCGCCGTTTATCAGGGTCACATGGCTCGCCGATGCCGTTATGAGCGTAGAGGCCGCCTTGAAGATAAAGACTGCGTCGGGGTCGCCCTGTGCGTCGAGCGTGACTGTGCCGGTGATTCCAAAGGTACCGTCAGCCGAGTCATACACACCGGCAAGTTTGACGGTCCCGCCGAGCTCCGTGGACACTGTGGAGACCGGAGTTTGCCCGGCAGCGTTGTTGTAGGCCGTGGTGAGGTCGTTTTGTGCTGTAGTCAATAAGCCTGGGTTATTTCCTGCGACACCCGCGGGGCCGGTGGCATCTACTGCGTATATCGTGCCCATGACTTCTCCTGTCGTTAATCCGGCATAACTACTACCGGCTGATGGGCTCAAACCCACATCACCATTGATCACGCTTGGGCCGGTATTCGTAACTGCCGACCCGGCCAGCACGACAAAACCATCGGCCGTGCCGAGGTTTACTGTAGTCGCAGCCATAGCCAACGGGGCCATGCCCAAAATAAAGGCAGCAGCTACTATAGCTACTGATGAGGAAATTTTCATAACTCGAACCTAATAGTGTAAAGCGGCGATAATGAAGTCACGGTGTGCTCCTCATGAGTAGGAGGCGGCCCCGATGAATTAAAATGAAGTTACGATGTGCCGAGCATCGGACGAAGTGAGAACCTCTCAATATGTTAACTCTTGAGCGATCGTACTCGGTTGCTATATTTCTTTAATGATTTTCCACTTCGCCATTCCCAACCCACTTGCATCGTCGCCCACCTGCTTTACATAATATTTTCCACCCTCAAAGAAGACACCGTACCAAGAGAAAGAATCCCAACTCACACATGCCAATCCTGGTTTTATAACAGTCGGCTCTTTTTCAAACACTGCTCCCGCATCAACCTTCTTTATCCACTCGTCGTTTAAATTTTGCTGATTCAGTTCCTTGCAATCATTTCGTACTTGAATGTCCGCAGTTTTCACGCTGCCATTTGGTAAGTTGAGAGTTATTCTTGCGTTGTTGAAATTATCGTCTACTTTTGATCCAATATCCCACCTCACGCTTGTGGTTTTCTGTGCAGGCTGTTTTTGCATCATGTAATACACGCCACCGCCAATGACCGCTACTCCGACCACGATCATGAGTAATAACCCCAGCGACATGAAACCCCTTTGGTAATTCATAGCGGCATAGTACCACCTTTTTTGGTTAGAACCGCCTCTTAGACGCTAGAAAAACGTTACTGTTAAATGCCTTTTTGGGTTAGGTGGTTCTAATACGTCTCATCCTGGGTTTGCGTAGATCTGCGATGTTAGAACCGCTGAAAATACCGCTCCCTGCGGCTAGAATCTAGAAAAACACAATTAAATCTTCTTCGGTGCCCGGGAGAGGACTCGAACCTCCACGCCCGTAAGGGCTTATCCACCTCAAGGATAAATGTCTACCAGTTTCAACACCCGGGCATGGGTTATAACTGCTCGCCTACTATACTAAGCATTTTTTGTATTTTCAACCGCTTACGCGGCAAGTGCATACTGTTCTTTCTGTAGTACATTCTTCGCAACAAAATAAGCGATTCTTTTTTTGCGTACTTGAGCTGATATATCGTGCGCGCTTTCCCCTTCCCAGTAACATGGCCTTCTATACCTGCCTGTCTGCGGATCTCATCGCGCAACCAGACAATATGAACTTTGCTGGCTGACCCAAAAACCGTGTAAAACATATAACTAGAGCGCCAGCGCGGATCCCAATAGGAATAGGTGCATCCGTCCCCATCAAGATGCCCGCGCAAAAAGTCAAAAAAGTATGTATCCGGAATCTTTAGGCTTCCAATGACCTTGCTTTTATTTGGCATGAGCCCAATCTCTAAAAGAAAGTTGTAGAGGGTGACATTGCCGAATTGAATTCTTGGGCACAGATTTCCGTCATAGCCAGAACGGGTATAACCTATGGCGGATTTTAAATTAAAAGCTTTTTTAGCATTCTCCAGCTGCACTATATCTTTTGAGACCAGCGTGATATGCCGACCATCACCGGAAAGGCAGCCATCGGTGACTAAAAGGCCAATCCCATACGCAAGCTCCGCTGACCACACAGGCGGAGGTTTTGGTTTTGGTCCCCTCTTCCCCATCTTAATTAGTATACCAAACCTCAAGTATATAGCGTCTACCAATTATCCACAAAAAGAAAACCGGAGTTTTGCTCCGGCCTCTTTTCTTTTTAAATTACTCCGTTGCGGCAACCTCGGCAACAACCGGCTCTACCGGAGCAGGAGCTTGGTTGGTGTCGGTCTTGCGACCACGCTGGTCGACCGAAAGGCTGCGGCGCATGGCGCGTTTGACCTCACTGGCGGCCTTGCGGCGGATAAAGTAGAGCTTGGCGCGGCGGGTGCGGGTGCGGCGCAAGACCTCGACTTCGTCTATCATCGGCGAGTACAGGGGAAAGATCTTTTCTACCCCGACACCCGAGGACACCTTGCGGACCGTAAACATCGCGCCCGGCTCGGTGCCGTGTTTGACCGCGAGTATGGTGCCTTCAAACGCCTGTTTGCGGATGTTTTTGGTGGTGAGCTCTTTCTTGTTGGCTTGTTTCGCCTTTTTAAGCTCGACGATGTTCTGCCAGACGCGCACGACATCGCCCGCACGCAGGCCCAAGGCTGCGCGCGCTTGCATGTTGACCGGAGAGGTGATGACGGACGATTTCATGACTTACGGAATGTAGCACAGGGCTACGCTTTTCGCAATTCTGCCTCGGCCGCGACGAAGTCCGGCGGCAGGGGGGCCAGAAAGGTCATCTCACGCCCGGAGGGGTGCGCAATAGTAATAGAGTACGCGTGGAGCGCGAGGCGCTTGAATCCGAACATAGGAGGCCGTTGGGGTGCGTAAAGTTGGTCGCACACAATCGGGTGCTGTATCGCGGCGCAGTGCACGCGGATCTGGTGGGTGCGCCCGGTCTTGGGGAACGCTTCTATATATGCGGCACCCTGCCCGCTTGCACTCTGCTCGGTCGAAGTATTGCTCAAGCGCTTCCAGGTGGTCGAGGCCGCGCGCTGTACTCCGTGGGGGCGCGTGGCCGAGCGGGGCCCGCGCCCGCCGCGCGCAGAGCCGATGGGCCGCTCTATCACTCCCCTTTCTTCTTTGAGCGCGCCGTACACGAACGCGCGGTATATCTTTTTTATTTCCCGGTTCTGGAATTGCTCTTTTAAAAACGCGTGCGCCTCTGCTGTTTTGGCCACTACCAACACACCCGAGGTCTCGCGGTCGATGCGGTGTACAAAATGATGTTCCTGATATTTTTTATCCAACCAATGCGAAAGGGCCGGGTAGTCGTGCTTGCCGTCCGGGTAGACGATCATCCCGGAGGGTTTGTTGACGACCACCAGCATATCGTCTTCAAATAAAATGGTGGGCTCTTCCATGTGGGCGCTGCAGGACTCGAACCTGCGACCATCCCGGTGTAAACGGGGTGCTCTACCAACTGAGCTAAGCGCCCGTGCCCTCGGTAGGAATCGAACCTACATTCGCGGCTTAGAAGTCCGCTGTTCTATCCATTGAACTACAAGGGCGAATGCCCTATTCAAAACCAGGGCAGCAGGTGCCAGTGCACCATAGCATATATGATACCAAGTATCACCAGCGCCACGCCGAACCACGCCAGGTATTGCTTGATGATATCGAGCGCGTGCCGTCCGTAGCGGATAGACAGGTAGACCACCAACCCCATGCGCAAGGCCCGGCCGAGCGTGTACCCGGCGATAAACGGCACAAACGGCGCGCCCAAAAACCCGCCCGCATAAATAAACACCTTGTCGGGGATCGGGGTAAACGACGCGATTGCCATGCCGACAAACGCCCCGTTTTGGATGAATACTTGTGCTCGTGCAAAAGCATCCTGCAGTCCGTACAGCGCCAACAGCGGCTCTCCAAATTGTTGAAAAAGAAATCCACCGACATAGTAGCCGACCGCCGCCCCTAGGACCGAAAACACTATCGCCACCGGCAGGTACTGGCGCCAGCGTGCGGGCTGGGCCAGGGCAAAAGCGACCAAGTATATCTCGGGTGCTAGGGGGAAGAAGAGTGCATCGGCAAACGCCAGGCCGCCCAGCCACGCGAGCGCGTGCGGCTTGTGCGTGTGCTCGACAAACCACGCCCACGACCGCATATGCCACTCGTGTATCAAGTGCCAGCTCATATTATTTGACGCGCTCGCCGGGAGCGCCCGTGGTTTCAAACAAAGCAAAAGGAGTATCCCCGCCGCCCACGGCAAGCAGCATCGCCTGGCTCTCGAGCCCCATCATGGTGCGGGGTGCAAGATTGGTGACAAAGGGGTAGCGCTTCCCCACCAATGCTTGCGGGTCAGGAAAATATTTTGCGATGCCGGAGAGCACTTGGCGCTCCTCGGTTCCAAAATTAACACGCAGCTTAAGCAGCTTGTCGCTGCCCTCTATCGGTTCGGCTGACAACACTTCACCGATCTGTATCTCGACTTTTTTAAAATCATCTAACGATATTGGTTCCATATTATTTTTTTATAGTATCAAGAAAACTTTGTAATATCAGCGCCGCCGCCGATGCGTCGAGGTCGGTGTGGATGGGATTCTGTTTGCGGGAGCCCTCAGTGGGGGTAAACTGCCGCGCGGCAGCCGCACTGCTAAACAGCTCGTTTTGGTAGTGCACCGGCAGTTGTGTCAGTTCGGCTATGTCTTTTTTAAACTGCTCTATGTCCTCCATCACGGGGTTGCGCTCTCCGGCAAAGTTGCGCGACTCGCCCAACACTATCTCCCCTACCCCCTGCGCTTTTACTATATCGACGACCTCCTGCAAGGCGTGCGGTCCGGCTTTGACGACCCCGTGCGGAAACGCGACCGAGCCCGTCTCGTCCGAAACGGCAACGCCGATATGTTTTGTCCCGTAATCTATCCCCAAGTACCGCATTGGTGTAGCATAACAAATATACGGAGGGGTGGCAGAGTGGTCTAACGCACCGCACTTGAAATGCGGCGTGCCGCAAGGCACCGTGAGTTCGAATCTCACCCCCTCCGCAGATTGTAGCGGTATAATACCTCCATGGCAGAAGACTCCGGCATTTCGTGGAGCGTGGACACACACGAGCATCATGACCACAGCACCGACTGGTACTGGGGGCTGGGGCTCATCGCCCTTGCAGGCGCGGGGCTTGCGCTGTTTTTCGGCAACGCGCTCTTTGCGGTTATCATCGCCATGAGCGCCGGCTCTATCGGTGTCTTGGCTATACGCGGCCCCCGCGAGCACACCGTGCGCTTAAGCGAGCGCGGCGTATCACTCGACGGCACGGTCTACCGGTGGGACGGGATAGACTCTTTTTGGATAGAGGACGGCGGAGAGCCGCGCCTACTGATCTCGACCAAGGGCCTGCTCCATCCGCAGCTGGTTATCCCTCTGGGAGACAAAACGCGCGCCATGAGCGTACGCAACTACCTGCGCCGCCATGCAGCAGAGGAAGAACAGCATGCCCACTTGGGCGAGCATCTCGCGGAGATGTTCGGACTTTAAATAAACAGCAAAGCAGTTTGCTTTTTCAACCTAGTGCAGGATACTTGAATTAGTGCGAACCAGCTTCCGTGCCGCCGAAGGCGGCGCAAACCCCCCGCAGAAAATGCAGGCGGCGAAGCCGCACCGCTGACAATATCAAATTTTTCTTTGGCGGACTAGGTTAGAGCGCGCAAAGCGCGCACAACTGCTCTTTGATTTATTGGGTTATCGTCAATGTCCCCGATGCTGGAGACGCATATGGTACTGCGGCAACTACATGATATGTACCGGACGTAAGGCCATTCGGAAAAATATCTGTATGCAACAGGGACGATTTAGAGATTTTGACGGACCAACGACCATTCACAACAGACACATGCTCATCGTTGAAGAGAACAGTTGGTTTTGGCGGAGCATAATCAATGCTGATCAAAATCTCTCTAACGCCTGAAGCTGTACCGGTAATGGTGGGTTCAGCGGAAGAACTGGTGAGTGAACCAGCATCAATGCTTATGGATGGCTGGGCAACTATTGTAAGCGTCCCTGAAGCGAGAACTTTGGTTCCACTAGCGTCTGATACGCTCACTCCGTAAGTCCCAGCAGAAAGTGCAGAAAAGCCAGGGAAGTCGGCGTAATCAACGGGATATGACCAACGGCCATTTACCACTTTTACCAAAGTACTGGGATGGCGATTATCTGGGTTAATGGCAATTATCTTTCCCGTCTGATCAGTCATCGTCAGAGCTACACTAACTTGACCTGTATTCGCGGCCGTCCCAGTAATTATGGGCTGTACGGTTGAAGAATTGAGAGAAGCCGAGTCAATTGTTGCGGATGGCGCACTAGATGGCTGTGTCGCTTGTTGCTGAATTTCTGTGGTTGAAGAAGTCGCAGGCACACTTGGTTTCTGCGACATAGCCCACCACGCGACTGCCCCGCCAATAATGACGACAAGTCCAACTATGAGCCACACATTTGCAAATCCTCGATTCATAAAATTAGTAATGAGTTAATAAATAAATTGTATGCCTAAAATTTTCTTTTTCCCGAATTCAAATATGGTTCGTGCCGATGTTTTTCCGGGCTCCTTGGCGGTTTTCGAGCGGTGCGGCTTCGCCGCCTGCATTTTCTGCGGGGGGTTTGCGCCGCCTTCGGCGGCACGGAAGCTGGTTCGCACTAATTCAAGTATCCTGCACCAAGTAGGAAATTGCAAGGAAGAGCTCGCCGCCGCGCACTGCGTTTTGGGGCTGAATTCAAATTGGCGATTTCGCATTCGGGAAAAAGAAAACTTTTTGGCATTCCATTAAAAATAACTACTACGAAATATGAAATATGTACTTTACGCTAGAAAGTCCACCGAGGAAGATGACCGACAAGTCCTAAGTATTCAAGCTCAGCTTGCTGAGCTTTCTTCGTATTCCGCCAAAGAAAAATTTGATATTGTCGCCTCGTTTTACGAGGCGAAAACCGCAAAAGAGCCCGGGCGAACTGTGTTCGCAGAAATGCTGTCATTCATCGAAGCTGGGAAAGCAGACGGAATCATATCTTGGCACCCCGATAGATTGGCAAGAAATTCAGTTGATGGTGGCAAGATAATCCACATGGTAGATCGCGGCTTGATTCGTTCCCTCAAATTTCCGACCCACTGGTTTGAACCAACGCCGCAAGGACTATTCATGCTGAACATTGCTTTCGGACAAAGTAAGTACTTCTCCGACAATTTGCGAGAGAATGTGAAGCGCGGACTACGACAAAAGATACGGAACGGCGTATGGCCCGGCTGGGCTCCGGTGGGATATCTGAACAATCCTAAGACAAGAGGAATCGACGTGGACAATACCAACGCTCCCAAAGTGAAAAAACTATTCGAACTGTATTCCACCGGAGCCTACACGCTAAAATCTCTCGCAAATTGGTGCACGGAACAACACCTCAAAACGAACGCTGGCAATTCAATATCACTAAGCAATGTTCAGCATATTCTCTCAAATCCGTTCTACACCGGACTGATGAGATACAAGTCGGAAATCTTTGAGGGAACCCACGAGCCGGTTCTGACAAAGAAACTTTTTGACCAAGTACAGGAAGTGATGTCGAAACGCGGCAAGGTACACGAAACCAAGAGGCACAGCTTCGCGTTTCTCGGCCTAATGAAGTGCGCCTCGTGCGGTGCAAGCATCACCGCGCAATATGCGAAAGGAAATGGTGGCATCTACACCTACTATCGCTACACAAAAAAACGAGGCGTGTGTACCGAGAAATATCTGCGTGAAGATGTGCTTGAAACACAAATCAAATCGTTCCTACAAAAAGTTTCTTTATCGAGCCAAGACACGCAGAAAGTTTTGGCGGCGTTGGAACAGGACGAAGCGCAGGAGAAAGAGGAAGCAAGGGCAGAAGCAGAAAACCTAAAAGCGGAACTCGCAACGCTGGACAACCAATTAGAAAAGTTGCTCAACCTCTATCTTGCTGACGCGCTATCCACAGCAGAATACGCCGCTAAAAAGAATACCCTCATATCTCAAAAAGTGCGAATCGAGGAGAAAATCACCGACATCGAACAAAGGGGCGTGTCTTGGCTCGAACCGGCTCGTGAATTCGTTTTATCCTTGAATCAAGCCGCGAATCTGCTTTCCCACAATGACTTGAGCGGAATGACAGCATTTCTGAAAAACATCGGCGCGAACCATTCTCTGCGAAATCGCCAATTTGAATTCGAGGCCAAACCGCAGTACGCGCGAGCCGCCGCGCCCTGCGCGGCGGCGAGCTCCACCTTGCAATTTCCTATTTGGTGCTCCCGGTAGGAATCGAACCTACATCATATCCTCCGCAAGGATACGTCCTATCCATTGAACGACGGGAGCCTTAAACCCTGAAAGCTTACAGGGTTTAGCTTGTTTGGGCAAACTAGATTTCGAGGAAACTCGGCAGAATGCTCACCGATTTTTGTAGAGGGCTCCCGCTGTCGCAGGTCAGAGTAAAGGTGGTGCGTTTGCTGATGGTCTGCGACAGGGTGCCGTTGAGTGAGCTGGAGAGTACTCCTGCAGCGGTCGAAGAGAGCGTACAGGCGGTGCCGCTTACCCCGCCGCTCCATACCACGGTGATGGTGCCGCGGCGGCGTACCCGGCTGGGGGTGACCGACAGCGAGAGTTCGGCAGAGGGTGCGTTGATGCAGGCAGAGCCACCGGTGGGGCAGGTCTGGCCCGCAGAGCAGTTGGTCAGGGTGGCGCCCGAGCAGGAGTCCACCGTCTTGGTGTTGTCGCCCGAGCAGGTGGCATTGTGCAGACAACCGGCCGTCAGTTTGACCCCACAGGCGCTGCTGCTGTATGAGAGCGAGGTGACCCCGTGCTGGGTAGAAGCGGCGTAGCTCGAGCTCAATCCCATGCTCGTGCGCGTGATATCCATGGTCTGCCCGATTGACACCAGACCCGCATGTACGGCGGCCTTGCCCACCGCAGAGTCCCAAGTGTAGCTGCCGTTGGCGGTGCCGTTGCCTCCCCAGATGCTTCCAGATGCAGTACCAATCACCGTGATGGGTGTGTAGGCAGAGGGGTGGTCGGTAGCGCAGGTGTCGGCGGCGTCGTTGTCGGTGATGGTAAGCGTTGCCGCCGCGTTGCCGGAAATGGTGTACCCGTTAGGTGAGTTGAGCGTCAGGACGGCAGTCTCGTTCCCCTCGGCTGTCGTGTCGTCGACCGGTGTGAGCGTTACGATGATCGTGCTCTGCCCGGGCATAAAGGTAACGCGTGCGCTGGACGGATAGTCGATATAGCCGCCGGCGAGCGTGTAGTCGGTGTTGTTCGTCGCACTGCCGGTGATATCAATATACACACCAAGAGGAGAGCTATTGGAACCGCCGCGTGTGACGGTATAGGTGCCGGTGGTCGAGGGTTCTCCAGGGCTGCCCGCGGCAGAGATAGAGATGGTGTTAGCAGGCGGAGGCGTCCCACCGCCGCTGACGTTTACATTGGCGTTGCAGCTGCTGGAGCCCGAGCTGTTGGTGAGCGTGATAGTAAAGGGTACGGCAACGGTACTGCCGGTGCTGTTGGTGATGTTGCCGGAGGAGTAGCTGGTGAGGGTTGCGGGGGTTACTGTTTGGGAGTCGACGCAGTTAACTCCGCTGACTTGGTTCTGATGGCAGACCAGCGTGGCGCCGGTGGCGGCACCACCCACGTTACTCCAACTAAAGGTGGTATTGTTGCCGCTGCTAATCGAGGTAGGGCTCGGGGAGAGGCTGGAGTTGCCGCTGACCATGCAGTTGGGGGCGGACGAATTGTTTTGATTATTTTGGGTGCAGGTATTACTGCCCGAGTTGTAGGTGTATCCGCTCTGTGCATTACAGCTGGGGTAGGTACCGGGGCAATTGGCGGGGCACACCGCCGCTCCTTGTGTAGTAAACGCGCCGGTTGCCTGGTTGCTGTAGGTCCACGTACCTAATGCGTTGGTGTTGGCCGCATGCACCCACCAGGTATAGGCGGTGCCGGGGTTGAGGTTACTAAAGGTCATGCTGGTCCCCGTGGTGTTGTCGTTGATGCAGGTGGCGTTGTCGCTGTAGAGCACCCAGTTTGCACCGATGGCCGGGCAGCCGGCGGTGGGCTTGGGGGTGAGGCGTATGGGGTAGAGGTTGGTGTTGTAGGCGACAGAGCTCCACGTGCCCGAGCAGGTGGTGGAGTTGCTGCACGAACTTGCGGTGATGTTGGGTGGGGGGAGCGGGGTAAAGTTGTGTGATGAAGGAGAGCTCCATCCGCCCGCGTTGTACGCATGCACCCACCAGGTGTAGGCGGTACCCGTGCTCAAATTGTTGAAGGTCATGTTGGTGCCGGAGTTGGTATCGTGGACGCAGGTGGCGTTGTCGCTGAAGGTCGACCACCCCGAGCCGATAGCTGAACAGCCGCCGGACGGTTTGGGAGTAAGGCGCACGGGGTAGAGTGTTGCTCCGCTCACCGAGCCCCACACCCCGGTGCAGGTGCCGCCGATGCAGTAGCTGGCGGTGACGTTTGGAGCAGCAGGAATGGGGACTGAAATGGTCACCGGGATAGACATAGTTGCAGAGCCTACCGGGCCACTGCAAGTAAGGCTGTAGGTAGTGTTGCTGGTGGGGTACACGGTGGTGGAGTTAAGGAGCCCCGAGCCGCCAAAGTTGGAGCTGGCGGAGTCAAACTGATTTTTAGTCCCGCCGTAGTTGTCGTAGCCGCCACAGGGGCCAAAAGGCGTCCAGTACCAGGAACAATACACCGCCCTGAATTCTTCGTAATCCTGGCAGGCCCACTCAAGTACTAGCGCCCCGCCGCTTGCCACAGTGGGGTTAGAGCCGGTAGAGCCGGGCGAATAGGAGTGGCTTTCCGCCGCTTGACGGGCGCTGTAGCAGTTAGCTCCCGACCCGAGGGCGACGTATGTATACCCCTCGGCTGGTGCGTAGGTGTTGGGGCAGTAGTAGCCTCCGCCCTCGCCGCCGTCATACTCGGCCGGACCAACATAGGGCCCTAGTTCTTCGCCCGCGGGGTTGATGGTCTGTAGCGTATAGGCCGTTTTCCCCGCCGTAGAGCCGGCAGGATGGGCGCTAAAGACGGCCATGATGGCAGCACTATTATTGCCAGTGGCCCAGTTGTTACAGCCGGGCGCGCTAGTAAACGGTGTTTGATCAAGTTCCCCCTTACCCCAAGGGCCTGTTTTGCAGCCTTGCGGCCGCGGAGAGCCGTTAGAGCCGCTCCCCACTTGATTCCACGGCGAATTGACATTATAGCCGGGGACGCCCTGTTGGGTGCCCAGCCAGGTAGCGGCCGTTTGTGATTGGTCGATAACACTCAAAGACCCGAGGCTCTTTTCCAGCCCGCCTTGGCTGATAAAGATTGCTGCAAAGAGGAGGAGCGCCACGCCGCCGCATCGTGCGGCCAAAAAGCGCAGCTCTTCAGGAGTAAGCGGTCGCATGCGTCCATTGTACCTCCCAATACAGAAGGCAAAGTCAATTCTCCACAACTATCCTCTCGGTAGGAATCGAGCCTGCATCGCATGGATGGTGCGTCGCGGTCAGGACTTATCCACGTATTGAATATAGGTCTATATCCACTGTAGATAATTCCTATATAATGAACTTATGGCTGGCGTGCGCTACCCCGAAAAGACGAAGCAAAAAGCGCTGGAGCTGGTACAGTTAGGTAAAACTTACGCCCAAATTCAAACAAATCTCGCAATCCCTAAAAGCACCCTCTCTGTATGGGTCAACCAACTTGGAAAGAGGCCCGACCGAACCCGGCAGCTAGCTCACCTACGTGTCGCAAGAATAGCCTCTGCAGCAGCCCTCCGGCGTAGCAAAGACTCTCGTATCGCCCAAGCCACCCTTGTTGCTACTCAACTTGCCGGCGTAACTCCAATCGACAGAAAGGAAGTCGGGAAAGCCTTACTCGCAATGCTATATTGGGCGGAGGGCGGCAAACAAGATGGAAATATGAAGTTCACAAATACGGACCCGAACCTGGTGGTATTTTTTATTACTTTGCTGCGCAAACAGTACGCCGTGGACGAGAAACGTCTCCATGTCGCTTTACAATTACACTCCTACCACCGATCGAAAGATGAGCTTAATTTTTGGTCAAAAATACTACATATACCCGTATCACAGTTTTGGAAAATCTATAGAAAACCGCGCGGTGGGCGTAGAACATACCGGAGGAATTCCCATGGAATTTGTAACTTGCACTATGCCTCAAGTTCTATCCAGCGCGAACTCATAGCTCTCGGTCGCGAGCTCGCATTAAAAATCAGACCCGAAAATGCAGCCGCACTAAATTAGTGCTATCTTTCTTAAATTGCCCTCGTAGCTCAACGGATAGAGCGCAGGCCTCCGAAGCCTGAAATCGAGGTTCGATTCCTCGCGGGGGCACAAATATTACTTCGTAGAGAGGGCTTTGGCGACTTTTGCTTTGCGGCGTGCAGCGGTATTTTTGGTCATGAGTCCCCGCTTCATCGCTTTGTCGATCGCTTGGTAGGCCGCTGCTATCGCTTTGGTATCCCCTTTTTGGGCCAGACGCACGCCCTTAAGCGCAAGGCTCAAAGCTTTTTTGCGCGCGTCATTAAAAGCCTTCTTGCGCAGTCCCGCGCGATGGGCTTTCTTGGCGGATGTGGTGATAGCCATACAGGAGCGATACTACTATACTAAGTGCATGATAGGCAAGCTCACGGGTGTGTTGTCCGGGCCTCCGCAAGACGGCGTGGTGCTGGTCGATGTGCAGGGTGTGGGCTACTGCGTACGAGTCCCGCTTGCGTTGCTGCTCGCCGAAGGCTCTCCGGTCTCCTTATATATACATACCGCTGTGCGCGAGGACGCCATCGACCTCTACGGATTTTTGTACGAGGAGGAGCTCGCCTTCTTTCGTCAGTTGATGAGCGTATCCGGTGTGGGCCCCAAGACCGCCCTGTCTATTATGAGCGTGGGCGAGCCGGCGGCGCTTAAGCGCGCCATTGCGGCGGGCGATGCGGCGGCCCTGCACAAAGTGTTTGGGATAGGGCGCAAGAGCGCCGAGCGACTGGTGGTCGAGTTGCGCGACAAAGTGCTCTTGGGCCGACACGCACCCACTGCAGCTGCACCAGGAACAGAAGGCGATGCTGAAGTTATCGAAGCCTTAATGGCACTCGGCTACAGCGCGCAAGAATGCCGCAAAGTCCTGCGCGACCTCGGAGCGAGCGAAGGGGGCATCAAGGACCGGCTCGGGGCGGCTCTGCGCAGGCTCGGCTCCCCCACTCACGCATGATAGGACTTTTACGCAAGATTATTCCGGCGCCGCTCTTGAGCGCCTACCATTTGGTGCTTGCCCACGCAGGCGCAGTGGTATATCGCTTCCCCTCTCGCGAGCTCGTGGTAGTCGCGGTCACGGGCACCAAGGGCAAATCGACCACGGTCGAGCTTGTTGCGGAACTCTTGCGCGTCAGCGGCAAAAAAACTGCCTCTGCAAGCACTATCCGTTTTTGCATCGACGGCGTGTGCGAGCGCAATCTCTACAAGATGACCATGCCGGGGCGGTTTTTCTTGCAGCGGTTTTTGCGGCGCGCTGTTGATGCCGGTTGCACGCATGTGGTCGTCGAAATGACCAGCGAGGGCGCGCTCCAGCACCGGCACAAAGGGGTCGAACTGAATGCGCTGGTGTTTACCAACCTCCAACCCGAACACCTTGAGCGCCACGGCGGGATGGAGGGGTATGCGGCGGCCAAACTCTCGCTGGCCGAGCACGTGGCCAACTCCCCCAAGCGCCCGCGCATTATCGTTGCAAACAGTGATGACAAATACGGGCAGAAGTTTTTGGAAATCGAGGCCGACCTCAAAGCCCCCTACTCGCTTGCAGACGCCGAGCCGTACAACACCGATGACAAGAACGTGCGCTTTGTGTGGCGCGGCGAGCTCTTTACGGTGCCACTGCCCGGAGTATTTAATGTATACAACTGCCTGGCGGCTCTTACGCTCGGCGATGCGCTTGGTCTAAAAAAAGACGACATGAAGCGCGCGCTCGAACACCTGCCGCCTATCGCAGGCCGACAAGAGCGTGTCGAGTGCGGGCAACCCTTTGCCGTTGTGGTCGACTATGCGCACACCCCCGACTCTTTGCGTGCGCTGTTTGAAGCATATACTTCGACTACGCTCAGCACAGGTAAAAATAAAAGAATTATTGCGGTCATCGGCTCTACCGGCGGTGGGCGCGACACCTGGAACCGCCCCGAAAAAGGCAAGATTGCCGAGCAATACTGCGACGTCGTCTATATAGCCAACGAGGATCCCTACGACGAAGACCCGCAGCAAATTCTCACCGCCATCGCCAAGGGATTTAGTATCAAAACACCGCATCTCACGCTTGACCGCCGAGCGGCCATCGCCGCGGCGCTCAAAGAAGCACGCGAGGGTGACGCGATATTAATCACCGGCAAGGGCACCGACCCGTACATCATGGGCCCCCGTGGCTCCAAACAGGTGTGGAGCGATGCAGGGGTGGCGGGAGAAGAGCTGAAAAAGTTGGGATACAATTAAGGTATGGCAGACGAACCAGCTCCGGGGGGACATTACGACATCCTCTTTTTTGTAGGCGGCATACTTTTGGTGCTCGTTGCGCTGTGGTACTACAACGGCGGGCCACAAAAAGCTGACCTGCGAGGGCTCTTCTTGGCACCACCTGCTCCGGTGGGCACCGGTAATGCCTACGGACCAACGCCCGGCGCCACCACCACACAAAACCACTAACCTATGCTCAACCCCTTCCCCGACCTGTTGGTGTTCTCCTTCTTTGGCCCTACCTTAATCCGCGTTGCCGTAGCGCTCGCTTTTTTCTACATCGCGTACGGGCAGTCGATGCGCCGGCACGAGATAGCGCAGATGGAGTTCCCCGTAGTTGGGCGCAGCGCGCGCATCACCGCACTGTCGGCCGCATTTTTTGTGCTGGTCGGCGGCATGCTCTTTTTGGGCTATCACACGCAAGTCGCCGCTATCCTTGCACTGCTCGGGCTCATTAAATGTCTGGTCCTAACAAAATGGTATCCGCGCCTCATGCCCATCGACCGCACCGCGCTCGTCCTTCTTATAGTCATGTGCCTCTCGCTCCTGATTTCCGGAGCCGGAGCCTACGCCTTCGACCTACCGCTGTAAGCTTTAAAATAGAGCGCTATTTTGATATAGTGCGGTCAAGCGCCCATAGCTCAGTTGGTAGAGCGGCTCCCTTTTAAGGAGATGGTCCTTGGTTCGAATCCAAGTGGGCGCACTAGAGTTTTAATGCAAAGCGTTCTAGGAGGAGCTCCAGCTCCCCCGCGCCGCGGTGAGAGTCGTGGTAGAGGCGCACCAGCTCGCGAGAGAGGCCAATGTCTTTCATCGCACGAGCCTTCCAACACATCAGGCCCGCGACCATTTCGGCTTTTTCTCCCGCACCAAACGCACGCATGAGCCCCAACCAAAGGTTTTTCTTATCTTTTTTCCCCAGCGCTTCGGCCACGCCAAAGTTATCAAAACGATACTCTTTCTTCTCCGCTTTCTCTATCTCTATCTTGGCACCCGCTTTTTTAAGCGCCTCTGTTTCGGCCTTGAGCAACTTTTCTTCTACAAAAATAAAAGTGTGCGGCGACTCGGCCAACACTTCCAATAAATCCAAAAACTCCTCGCCGCGCTCACTGTTCAAAGCACCCTCGAGCACAAAGGTTTGGTTACCTCCAAAAAGCGCGGTGGTCGACGCCATAGACACCAGCTCCTCGCTCGTGATCTCGGTCCACTTGAGCTCCTCGCCTTGTGCAGATTTTCCAACAACAGCTTTTATCATATTTTTCTTGCCCCGTTAGAAGTTTACTTTCTAATGGGGTTCATCTCGCCCCAATTTTTACCGGCTTTGCCCTCGACCATAATGGGCACTCCGCGGAGCTTTTCTTGCGGGACCACATTCTCCATTATCTCTTGTATCTTGGGCGCGTACTCTCCTACTTTGTTTTCTTTGATTTCAAACACCAACTCGTCGTGTACCTGCAACAAGAGTATATCCGGATAGTGTTTGTCTATCTCTATCATAGCGAGCTTGATGAGGTCAGCGGAGGTGCCTTGGAGCGGAGCATTGATAGCCATGCGCTCGGCCGAGGCACGCACGTAGGGTATCGCTGATTTGATACCGTCGAAGTACCGTCGGCGGCCAAACAGCGTCTCGGTGTAGCCTTTCTTGGCGGCTTCCCCTTTTATTTCCTCAAGATAGTCGGCCAGGCGCGGGAAGGTCGCGAGGTATTGGTTATAAAACTCCTGCGCCTCTTTGCGATTGGTGTTTAAAGATTGTTGGAGTGCGAGGACCCCCATGCCGTAGAGCAGGCCAAAGTTGATGACCTTGGCTCGCCGGCGCATTTCGTAGGTGACGTCCGCGGCCTGCACACCGAACACTCTCGAGGCTACCTCGGTATGTACGTCGCGCCCGTTCTTAAATATCTCAATAAGGCTTTTATCGCCGCTTAAGACCGCCGCCAGCCGCAGTTCTATCTGGCTGTAGTCGAACGACACCAACTCCATCCCACGGCTTGCCACAAACGCATGGCGGATGCGCCGGCCCAAGTCGGATTTGATGGGGATGTTCTGCAAATTGGGGTCGAGCGAGGCCATGCGGCCGGTGGCCGCACCTATTTGCAGGTAGCGGGTGTGCACGCGGTTGTGTTTGTCGAGTAAGGCCGGGAGCGCGTCGATGTAGGTGCCCAGCAGTTTTGAGAGCTCGCGGTAGGCCAAAATGTCTTTGATGATGGGATGCTCGCCCGCGAGTTTTTGGAGCTCCGACTCTTTGGTCGAGCGCGCTCCGCCCGCGGTTTTCTTTTTTGTCGCGAGCCCGAGCTTGTCAAAGAGTACCTCGCCCAGTTGTTTGGGCGACGATACATTAAACTCCCCACCGGCGGCTTTGTATATGCGTTTGGCTATTGCGTCGAGCTCTTTGGTGTACTCGCGCGACAGTTCTTTAAGAAAGTCTTTATCTACTTCGATACCGCGCTGCTCCATGCGACGCAGCACCGGTGAGAGCGGCAACTCTATCTGTTCGTATACAAACCCCAGTTCTTTTTCTTTAATCTGTTTCTCTAAGTTCTGTAAAGCCTCATCAAACTCCTCCGACTTACCCATGCGCACAATATCGTCGAGTGCGGGTTCTGAAATAGTGCTATCGAGCACCGAGACAGCGACCTGTGCGCGGTGGAACAGCTCCGGCGCAACTGCTGCACCAAAAAGCCCGTCTCCGGCCGGTGCTGCTATATCCGACTCCATCACCCCCAATATTTTCTTTACGCGCGGCACGAGCCCTTTAAACTCAAATTCGGCCAGCATATCGAGCGCTCGCTTACTGTCGGTGCCCTCGCGCCAACTACGCGTCGGCAGTACAAATGCAACCGGCGCATCACGCCTGATGGTGGCCAAGAGCTTGCTAAACTCGGCTTCTTCTTTGCCCTTTTTTACCAACTCGACAAAACGTTTTTGTACCCCGGTCTTTTCGGCAACTTTTTCTACTCCGTCTTTTTGTATGGCCCCAAACAGGAGTTTGAGCGACGGGTAGTGCTGGAGCAGTTTGAGTGCGCTCCCCTCGCCTACTCCCATCACCCCCTTGATATTGTCCGAGGCGTCGCCTGCTATGCCCTTGAGGTCGGGTACTGCGGCGGGACCAAAACCGTAGCGCTCCACCACCTTCGTCTCGTCATACAGCAAGGTGTCGTTGAGCCCTTTGCCGAACGTAAACACCTGCACGCGCTCGCCTTCTATAAGCTGTAGCGCGTCCTTGTCGCCGGAGGCGATTATCACTTCCAGATCTTTTTTCTTTTTGACCTGCTCAACAATAGTGCCGATCACATCGTCCGCCTCAAACTCTTTGGCCGAGTACACCGATATACCAAAGGCCTCGAGCACCTCGGGCGCGCGCTTAAGCTGCTCGACAAGCGCATCGTCGGTTTTTTGTCGCGTGCCTTTGTACTCTTTGTAGACCGCATCGCGGAAGGTGTCTCCGGGCAGGTCGATGGCCGCGACGATGTAGTCGGGCCCGAGGTCGTTGATTATTTTGACCAGCATCGACAGCAGGCCATAGAGCCCGCCGGTCGGCATCCCCTTGCTCGAGCTGAACTCCGGCAAGGCATGGTACGCACGGTGGAGTATCGCGTGGGTGTCGAGTATTACGAGCCGCTTTTTAGAGGTCGTTTTAACCATGAGGCCATTCTAACCCGACGCTTCGGTCGGGTCCCCGACCAGGGCGTCGGGGCTACTTTTCCATTTGGACGTACCGCTCCCCTTCTGCGGCTCCGTCAGAGGAAAAAAGGATATTGAGATCGGGTGTAGGGAGCGCCTTGCCCAGCCGCTCGGGCCACTCTACCACCACCAACACGGACGGGTCGTTCAAAAATTGCTCGGGTTTGAGCGCTGCAAACTCCTCGGGCTTTTCCAGCCGATATGCGTCGATATGCACGAGCCACTTAAACCGGCGCGGCACGCCGAAAGCATTGAGCCCTTCCGGCATGGCATATTTTTTCATCAGCACGTACGTGGGGCTCTGCAGTGTCTCGCGGATGCCGAACTGCCGAGCCAGTTGTTGTACAAAAGTGGTCTTGCCCGCGCCGAGCTCGCCGCGCAGCCCGAGCACCACCGCTTTGGTGTTGTTGCGGTCGAGTGCCAAGGTCGCCGTGACATTGCGGACAAACTCGGGCAATTGGGCCAGCAACACTTTTTGCATATATGCTTATATGTTCAAAACCGCGACAAATCGAAAGCAAGCTTTCGTTTGCTCGGCTCATTTGAACATGCGGTACACTATACCTTATATAGGGTATGGTGACCTTTAACGACCAAGAAGAGGACAAGCGCATCGAATTTCTCCGCAAGAGAGAGGAGGAGGAACTTGCGCAGGTGCTCTCGCAAAAGTACGGCGTCGAGTACGTCGACTTAACCCTCGTTGCGGTCAACGTCGACGCCCTGCGGCTCATATCCGAGCAGGATGCCAAAGCAACCGAGGCGGTGGCGTTCGGCCATGTGGGCAAAAAAGTGAGCGTGGCGGTACGCGCGCCCGAGCATCCCAAAGTCAAAGCCCTGGTCAACAAGCTGCAGGACGCCGGATACGAAGTGACGCTCTACATGTGTTCGCAGGAGTCGCTCAAGCGTGCCTACCAGCGTTACGCCGACCTCTCCTACGCGCAAGAAACCAAAGCGGGCGTCTTTGAGCTCTCGGGCGAGGAGCTCGAGCAGTTGTTGAGCAAGGTCACAAGCCTCGAGGACATAGGCAAACTTATACAGGAGGCAGTGGAGCTCAAGCGCGCGTACCGTATCACCCGTATTTTGGAAATCATTCTTGCCGGGGCGCTCGCCACCAACGCATCGGACGTACACTTCGAGCCCGAAGACGCGGCGGTGCGTCTGCGCTACCGGCTCGACGGCGTACTCATCGATGTGCTGACCTTCGACCACGAAACCTACCGGCTCGCGCTCTCGCGGCTCAAACTGCTGTCGGGACTCAAACTCAACATAGCCGGCGAGGCGCAGGATGGGCGGTTTTCCATAAAACTCAAGGGCTCCGAGATAGAGCTGCGCACTTCTATCCTCCCCGGCAATTATGCCGAAACGTTGGTCTTGCGCGTCCTCAACCCCAAATCAATAGGCGTGCCGCTCGAAGAGCTGGGCTTTGGAGAAAAGCTGCTCGCGCACTTGTATAAAGAAATCGCCAAGCCCAACGGTATGATTTTGACCACCGGCCCCACCGGCTCGGGCAAAACGACGACGCTCTACGCGTTTTTGCGCAAGATAAACTCGCCGGAGACAAAGATAATCACCATCGAAGACCCTATCGAGTACCACCTGCAAGGCCTGGTGCAAACACAGGTCGACAAAAAAAATTACACCTTTGCCAACGGCCTGCGCTCGGCTCTGCGGCAGGACCCGGACATCATCATGGTCGGAGAAATCCGCGACAGCGAGGTGGCACAGACCGCTATCAACGCCGCACTTACCGGACACTTGGTCTTTTCGACACTCCACACCAACGACGCGGCGGGCTCGTTCCCCCGGCTTATTGACCTCGGCATAGACGAGAAGGTTATTTCATCCGCGGTCAACGCCGCGCTCGCCCAGCGCCTGGTGCGCAAGCTGTGCGAAAAGTGCAAGGTCGAAGGTGTCCCGACCGAAGACGAACAGAAAGTTATTGATAAATATCTCGGCACGCTGGTCGACAAGGCGCTCGCCCCGGCAGAGACCAAAAAAATATGGCGCGCCAAAGAAGGCGGTTGCGAAGCGTGTCACGGCCGCGGCTACAAAGGCCGCATGGGTATCTACGAAGCGGTGTTTATGGACACGGCCATCGAGACTATTCTGCGCAGCAAGCCGAGCGAGCGCGAGATATACACGGCGGCGCGCCCGCAAGGGATACCGAGCATGCAGGAGGACGGCATCATCAAAGTTTTGCGCGGATTGACCTCGATGGATGAGCTCCGGCGGGTCGTCGACTTGGACACAAATTAAAAAAACCGCAACGTTGCGTGCGGGTTTCTTAAGAGTAGAGTACGGAGAGGTTCGGAAGAGTATACCACCAAGCAATACACATCTTCGCAAGCGAAGAAGCGGAAGAAATGTCTAAGGATAGCTCTCGCGGCTAGTGAGTAAACAAAAGGCCAGAGCGTCCTCGACAAGATTCCAAGCAGGTTAATGCGGTATTGCTTGAGGGTATACTTTTCCCAACAAAAAACGCGCCTACGGCGCAAACTGCTACTGACTGTATCCTAGCATAGTATAAATTTAATGTCAAGCCCCGACGAACCTGCAGTATTTTTGGACGCTACGCTCCGACCCGCAACCTGGGACGAGTATGTGGGGCAGGAGGTCATCAAAAACAACCTCCATATCCTTATTGCGGCGGCCAAGGAGCGTGCCTCCCCTCCTGAACACATCCTCTTTTATGGCCCCCCGGGCCTCGGCAAGACCACTCTGGCACACCTTATAGCCCGCGAGCTCGGGGGTACCTTGCGCAGCACCTCGGGCCCGGCTATCGAACGGGTGGGCGACCTTGCCGCCCTGCTGACCAACATGGGCCCGGGCGACATCCTCTTTATCGACGAGATCCACCGGCTGTCCCGTAGCATCGAGGAGGTCCTCTACCCTGCGATGGAGTCGGGTGTTTTAAATATCATCATCGGCAAGGGCCCTAGCGCACGTACTATAGAGCTCCCTTTGCCGCCTTTTACCCTCATCGCCGCCACCACGCGCGTGGCAGACCTCTCGGCGCCGCTGCGGTCGCGTTTCTCCGGGGGCACCTTCCGGCTCGAGTTCTACAGCGAGGCTGACATCGCCCAGATAGTAAAGCGCTCGGCAAAGATATTGGGCGTCGAGGTAGACAAAGAGGGTATTACAGAAATAGCGAAGCGCAGTCGTGCAACGCCGCGCACCGCCAACTACCTGCTGAAACGCGCGCGCGACTATGCGCAGCTCAAGCGCGCCCCTCTCTCCGCAGAATTGGTTAATGAGTCGCTCGGCATGCTCGAGGTGGATGAGCTCGGCCTCACGCCGCTCGACCGCAAACTCCTTACGGTTTTGATAGACCGATTCAACGGCGGCCCGGCTGGCGTCAACGCGCTCGCGGCAGCGCTCGCAGAAGAACCGACGACGGTAAGTGAAGTCCACGAACCGTTCCTCCTCCAACTCGGTCTCATCGAGCGTACCCAGCGCGGCCGCGTCGCAACAAAAAAAGCCTACGAACATCTTGGCAAAACTCCCCCATCAGATTTGAACGAGCGGCTTTTGTAGAGTAATCTCTACCCATGGCAGGACACAGCAAGTGGGCAAAGCTCAAGCACGTCAAAGGCAAGACCGACGCCCAGAAGTCAAAACTATTTTCGAAACTCGTGCGGTTTATTACGGTCGAGGTCAAAAAGGCCAAAGGTGACAAAAATGCTCCCGGGGTACGTACTGCCGTGGAGAAAGCGCGCGCGGCTAATATGCCACTGGATAATATCGAACGCGCATTAATCAAAGCGTCAGGCGAAGGAGCCGAACTCGAGACGGTAATCTACGAAGCATACGGCCCCGGTGGCTGTGCGTTGGTGATCGAAGCGTATACGGACAACCGCAACCGCACCGTGCAAGAGCTCAAACATCTCTTAAGCTTGCATGGCGGCAGCCTTGCGAACCCGGGTGCGGCGATGTGGGCCTTCCAAAAGAACGCCGAGGGTAAGTTGGAGGCCATGTCCCCCATCGAGCTCTCCGACGAAGACGCACAAAAAATGGCCGAACTCTTCGACGCGCTCGAGGAGCACGACGACATCAACGAAATTTATACGAGCGCGGCATAACTATGCGTGTACTTGCTTTTGATCCCGGGTACGAGCGCTTGGGCGCCGCAGTGCTCGAGAAAGAAAACGGCAAGAAAGAAATACTTCTGCACTCCGAGTGCATCCGCACATCGGCCAAGCTCGATTTTTCTAAACGCCTCATGGAGCTGGGCGCCGCAGCTGAAGCTTTAATAAAAAAGTGGAAGCCCGATGCGGTTGCACTGGAAGAGGTTTTTTTTGAAAAGAACGCCAAGACCGCCATGCAGGTAGCCGAGGTCCGGGGTGCCTTGGCCTATATCGCCGCCTCAAAAGGCCTTGTGGTACATCACTATACGCCCGGCGAGGTCAAGATAGCCGTGACCGGCTACGGTCGCGCCAGCAAGGCTGACATATTGCTTATGGTGCCTAAATTGCTCGCCCTCCCCCCTCGGGTGAGGCTTGACGACGAGGTGGATGCTATTGCGGTGGGGATTACCTGCCTTGCGTCGGTCCGATAAATTGATATAACACCAGTGTTACCTGGATATTTTGTGCATTATTAAGTAGTCGACTGACGTATGACCGAGGAGTTTGAGCGCGACGAGTTTTTGCTCGATGAGCCCGAAACAGAGGACGTCGACACCGACGCTCCTGAAGAGGAAGAGGAGGAAGTCGAGGACCCCGCAGCTGAAGACGAAGAGCTATAAGAAAAAACCCCGCTTAGTCGCGGGGTTTTTCTATGTAACTTTCAAAAACCGGTGCTTGCCGATACGAATCGTATCGTTTTGGATTTCCGCATCGATGCTGTCAATTTTTTGACCGGTCGTAACCGAGGAGACCGCGCCTTGGGCGACCAGACGGCGCAGTTCGCTCGTGGAGACATCACTTACTATGTCGCGCAACTTGCCGCTTGCAACCGTGGGCGCATCCTCCGGCGCGCCGCCTTCGCTAAACGTGTTTACCCAATCAGTTTCTGCCTTTTGTGCCACATCAACCCCGTGATACATCGTTACCAGTTCGCGCGCGAGACGCATCTTGGCCTCTTTTGGGTGGCCTTGCAGGATAGTTTTAATCTCCTGCAGGGGTACGCGCGTACAAAGCTCAAAATATGTTTTGACCTGCCCGTCACCCATGCTCATGACCTTGCCGTACATGTCCCCCGCCGGCGCAGTAAGGTTGATGACGTTGCCCTTGCTCGAGCTCATCTTGGTCCCGTCGAGTCCGTCGATCAGCGGATTGAGTACGACGTTCTGCGGTTCCTGCCCGAAGTGCTGCTGCATCGGCCGGCCCGCAAGCACATTAAACTTTTGGTCCGTCCCGCCGAGCTCTACATCCGCCTTTATTGCGACCGAGTCGTAGCCCTGCATTAAAGGGTAGAGCAACTCGCGCAACGAAACGCGTTTACCCGCAGACAAACGTCCCGCAATATTGTCCCGCGCGATAAAGTCTGCGACAGAAAAGAGGTCCGCATGCTCGCCGATCTGGCGATAGTTGAGTGGTTTGAGCCACTCGCTGTTGTAGCGCATCTCGACCTGTGACATATCCAAAATTTTTCCCGCCTGATCAAAATAGGTTTTCTTATTCTTCTCAATAATTTCCTGTTCGAGCATCGGGCGCTCGGCGTCCTTGTCCGACGTGTCACCGATGACGGCGGTAAAGTCCCCTACAATCAACACCACCTGATGCCCCAGCTCTTGGAAGTCGCGCAACTTCAAGAGCGGGATTGAGCGCCCGATATGCAGGTCCGGCGAGGTCGGGTCGATCCCCAGTTTGACGCGCAAGCGCCTGCCGGAGAACAACTTCTTGCGCAAATCATCTTTAATTATTACTTCAGAGACACCGCGAGAGAGGAGGGCGTCTACTTTACCCTCGTCGGTAAGCACTTTCGGGGTACGGCTAAAAAATCCCATACTTGATATACTACTACCCATGCATACGTTTGTCCTGCGGCTCCGCCGGTACATCCGCTCCGCGCGCCGGCACTGGCGCCTGATACTGGTGTGGGCTTTTAGTGCCGGCATGCTTTTTACAGGGGTGCTTTTTTTGTGGGCGGCAACGCTTGAGCTCCCCGACCTCTCGGCGCTCGAAACCCGCCGGGTCGAGCAGTCGGTCAAAATATACGACCGCACCGGCGAGGTCCTGTTGTATGACCTCCACGACAAAATGCAGCGCACCGTCCTGCCGCTCTCCGGCATCTCCCCCCTTATCTCGCAGGCCATCATCGCCATAGAAGACCCGGAGTTTTATACACACGCGGGAGTCAAGCCAACCGCCATACTGCGCGCCGTGCTGACCAACGCCGCACAGGGCGACCTGCTCTCCGGCCAGGGCGGCTCGACCATCACCCAGCAGGTGGTCAAGTTGACCGTGCTCACAGCCGACAAAACCATCACCCGCAAACTCAAAGAGTGGATATTGGCGCTCAAGATGACACGCGCGCTCACCAAAGACCAGGTGCTCGAGATATACCTAAACCAGGTACCCTTCGGCGGACAACTCTATGGAGTTGAGGAAGCCGCACTAACCTTTTTTGGCAAGCACGCCGGCGACATTTCGCTCCCCGAGGCGGCATATCTTGCGGCGGTGCTGCCCGCCCCCACACGACTCTCGCCGTACGGCACACACCAAGACCAGCTGGAGTCCCGCAAAAATCTGGTGCTCGACAAAATGTTTGAGCACGGTTACATCACCTCGTTGGAGCGGGACGAGGCAAAAAGAGCAAAAGTTATATTTAAACCCCCGCGCGACACCTCTATTGCCGCACCGCACTTTGTCTTTTATGTCCGGCAATATCTGGAGGACAAGTATGGCGAAGAGGCGGTGCAGTCGGGCGGGTGGCGTGTCACCACAACGCTCGACGCCGACCTCCAGACACATGCCGAGGAGATAGTAAACCGCAATGCGCTTGCAAACGTAGCTAAGTTCAACGCCACCAATATGGCGCTCACTGCCGTCGACCCGAAGACCGGCCAGATTTTGGTGATGGTCGGCTCGCGCAACTACTTTGATACCGATATCCCCGGCGCATACAACGTGGCGACCGCCAAACCCGGCCGCCAGCCCGGCTCGGCCTTTAAGCCCTTTGCCTACGCGCAGGCCTTCAGCGAGGGCTACACGCCCGACACAGTGGTCTTTGACGTCCGGACGCAGTTTTCGACGGCGTGCAAGCCCAGCGACATCACCAACAGCACCCCGCCGTGCTACTCGCCGGTCAACTACGACGGGCTCTTCCGCGGGCCGATGTCTCTGCGCAACGCGCTTGCCCAATCCATCAACGTGCCGGCCATCAAAGTGCTTTATCTCGCCGGCATCAATGACACGCTCAAAATCGCAAAATCGATGGGAATATCAACGCTCACCAACGCCGACCAGTACGGGCTGACGCTGGTCTTGGGCGGCGGCGAGGTTACACCGCTCGAAATGACCGACGCGTATGCGACCTTCGCCAACGACGGGATGCATTACGACACGACGCCGATACTGCGCATCGAGGACCCGCAGGGCAATGTCGTCGAGGACAACACCGAGCGGGCGGGCAACCAAGTGGTCGCCCCCGACGTCGCACAAAAAATAAACGACGTGCTCTCCGACCCGGTGGCGCGCGCGCCGCTGGGCGAAAATACACTCTTCAACTTCCCGGGACATGATGTGGCGGTCAAGACCGGTACCACTAACGACTACCGCGACGCGTGGACTATTGGCTACACACCCAACATCGCCGTGGGTATCTGGGCGGGCAACAACGACAATACCTCGATGGTCAAAAAAGTGTCCGGGTTCATCGTCGGCCCCGCATGGAGCGAGTTTATGCGCTACGCGCTCACCAAGACGACTCCGCAGGCCTTTACCCGCGCGGAGTATGCTCCGGCGCAGAAGGCCATACTGAACGGGTCTTGGCAAATCCCCGGCGCAGACGGGCTGGTGCACGAAATCCTTTATTGGGTGAGTAAAAACAACCCCACCGGCCCCGCACCGAGCAACCCCGCGGCCGACTCCCAGTACGAGCGCTGGGACGCGCCGGTGCGCGCACAGTACGGGGGTGCCGGGGTGCAGCAACAGCCGGTACAAAATCAATATATTTTTACTCCCGCGCCCCAGACTCAATATCAATACCCAAACGGCAATTCAATCATCCCGCAGGTACCGGTGCAATAAAAAATCCCTAACGGTTCATCGGCATTGCTAAATACAGGAAGGAGTCGTCGCTTGCGTCTTTGATGAGCATAGCTTTACCGGGGCCGTTGGAGTGCAGGCGTACCGAGTCGCCCCCCACCGCCTGCAGGCTGTCGGCGAGGTACCGGCCGTTAAAGGACACCGCGACCGAGTCGCCTTCCACCGCCGCTTTGACTGTGGATATTTGCTCGCCGACGTCGGGGTTGCGCGACGTAAGCAACATGGCTTTTTTAGCGGGCTCTATCGCCAATGAAACCTGCGCAAATTTGTCGGCAAAAACCGAAAGTGACTTAAGTGCCGTCGCCATATCCTCGCGCAACACCACCGCCTCGGTGGTAAATGTTTTGGGGAGTATCTGGCGGTAGTTGGGGAAGGTGCCGTCCAAAAGTCTGCTGGTGTAGTACGTGCCGTCGGTCTGGGTAGAAAGTTGGTTGTCGTTGTAATAAAACTCCACGTCGCCCCCTACCCCTTCGAGTATGCGCATAAGCTCGGCGGCGTTGCGCGCCGGCAGCAGCATCTCCGGCACCGTGCCGCCCGAGCGCAGGGGGATCTGCTTCTCCGCAAGCCGGAAGGAGTCCGTCGCCACCGCAGTGAGTTTGCCGGCGTTGCCGTACAACAAAACACTTTGGAGCTCGGGTTTTATAGCCGAGAGTGACGCACAATACGCGACCGAGTGGATGGCGCGCACAAAGTCGGCCGCCTTAACCGTAAACGATTTTTCTGCCGACACCCGCGGCAAGACCGGGAAGTCCTCATGCGGCAGTGTTTTGATAGATGCCGAAGCGCGTTCCGTCTCAATTTTAAAAACCTCGCCCACCAACTGCGCCGACACTGTCTTGCCGCGGGTGTTGCTCAAAAATCCGGCCAGAACCGCTGCAGGTACCGCTACCACCCCTCCGTTTACAACTTTTGCCGGAATAACTATCTCTACCCCACACTCAAGATTTGTTGCACGGATAGTAAGGCGGCTCCCTTCAAGAGTAAGTAATACACAACTAAGCACTGGTAAATTTGCTTTACGTTCAACAAACCGGGCCGCAGTAGCCGCTGCATTTTTTAGAGTTTCGAGTTGAGTTTCAAATTTCATAACTACTCTTTATTAAAGACTATTACTACTATTAGGGCTGTGGATTGTGGAAAAGTCATTTTTATTGTTGTAGGGCTTGGTGGTTTCGTTAAGGTGTTATACACACTACTGTGGACAAAAAATTATTTCAACATCATACGGATCTGATGTAACTCATTACTCAACACACTATCCCCACGAAGATCATTCTTTATTTTGTCGCAGGAGTGGATAACGGTTGTGTGGTCGCGGCCACCCAATTTCTCCCCAATAGTAGGGAACGAAATTCTAAAGTCCTCACGCAAAAGGAACATAATAACCTGCCGCGGCCGGACCACCTCTTTGCGCCGTGTCTTTTCGTAGATACTCCCCTCTTCGACCCCATAGAAGTTGGCGATGGTTTTGACCACCTCCTGCACTGAAACCGCCTTCTTTTGTATGCCTCCGGCGCCGCGCAGGAGCGTCTTGGCGTCGTTTACGGTGAGCGGTTGGCCCCGCATCTCAAACTGGATCATAAGCGTGTTTAAAGCGCCCTCAAGCTCGCGTACATTGCCTTCGATGGTGGTGGCCAAATATTCAAGCACCTCGTCGGCAAGGATAAAGTTATGCGCCGCGGCCTTGGACCTGATGATAGCAAGGCGCGACTGGTGGTCGGGAGGGGTGACCGACACTATCATCCCGGCGCTAAAACGCGACTTAAGGCGGTCCTCAAGATTTTGGATGACGTTGGGGTGTTGGTCACTCGAAAATACCAACTGCTTGTTGGCATCATGGAGGTAGTTGAAGAGGTGGAAGAATTCTTCTTTGATCTTGTCGCGTCCTGCAAGAAACTGCACATCATCCATGATAAGCAGGTCGTACTGACGGTACTTTTCTTTAAAACTCTGTACTTTTCCCGCCTGGAGGCTGGAAACGTAGTCCATGGAAAACTTTTCTGACGTGACATAGTACACCTTACGTTCGGGGGCACTGACGCGGAAGTGGTTGCCGATGGCTTGGATAAGGTGAGTTTTACCCAGACCGGTGGGGCCGTAGACCAGGAGGGGGTTGTAGGCAATACCCGGCTTACGCACGACCGCCTGCGCGGCCGCGTGGGCAAGCTCGTTGAACGGCCCCACCACAAAGGTGCTAAAGGTAAACCGCGGGTTGAGGTTGCTTTTTTGGTGCACCGCCTCGAGCGGCAGCTCGCCGACCGGCGGAGGGACTTGGCGAGTCTCCTCGTTAGAGCGTTTTGGCCCGCGAGAGATGACATATTCGACCGTCCGCACAGACTCCGAGAGGGTGCGCAACGACCGCAAGATGTCTTTATGGAACTTAGTGGAGAGCCAGTCCCGGGCAAATTGCGACGGCACACCCAAGGAGACGGTACCATCCTCTACCCTGACGATATGGGTGTCTTTAAACCACGTATTAAAGTTGGGTTTGGATATACTAAGCTCCAGTTCGACGAGCGTATTCTCCCAAAGTTCTTTTGTGGTAGTCATGGAGTGGTACAAGCGGTACACACCACTGTACGCGAGGCCGCTCCCGCCGTCAAAAACGGCAAAAAGGTGTTCATCTTGTGGACAATCTGTGGATAGAGTATATTTGACACATGTCACAAACGTACCAACCAAAAAAACGCAAACGAGCAAGGAGCCATGGGTTTTTGAAGCGCTCGGCCACCGCCGGAGGCAAAAAGACCATGCTGCGCCGCCGCCGCAAGGGGCGCGCAACAATAGCTCACTAGCGCATGCTCCCAAAACACAAGCGGCTTACCGCGGCGGAGGTTCGTGAGATACTAAAGAGCGGCCGCTCGGCGCGCTCGTCTACCTTGTCGGCTAAATATGTTCCCTCCCCTTCCGCCCGTGCGGCGGTTGTGGTGAGTAAAAAAGTGGCCAAGACCGCCGTGCTGCGCAACAAACTGCGCCGCGCCGCGTACGACGCGCTCGGTCCCCTACTCCCCGCACAAAAAAACATCGTACTCTTTCTGCATAAGCCCGCGCTTGATATACATGAACTAACATCCCTATGTTCCAAACTTTCCTAGTACAACCTATCTACAACGCGTTTGTCGCGCTGGTCGGCATCATGCCGCACGGTGATGCCGGGCTCGCCATAGTCACACTTACCGTCATTATGCGATTGGTACTCTATCCGGTCTTTACGGCATCTATCCGCACCCAGATGGGTATGGCGGCGATGCAAGGCGAGTTGGATACACTTAAAGAAAAGTTTAAAGACGACAAAGAAGCCGCCGCAAAAGGGCAGCTTGCACTGTTTAAGAAATACAAAGTCAATCCGCTCGCGGGCTTTGGCGCGCTCTTTATCCAACTGGCCGTCATCATCGCCCTGTATTTTGCGCTCTTTAGAGAAGGATTTCCTGTCATCAACCCAAACTTGCTCTACTCGTTCGTACACGTGCCCGCAATAGTCTCAACGAGTTTCTTCGGGATTGTCGACTTGCTTACGCCGCGGCATGTCCTGTTGGCGGCTATTGTCGGGCTGACGCAATACCTTGCCATTCGGCTGACCCTTGCCCGCACGCCCGCCCCCGCGGCGGCGGCACCGGAGAAGCTGGCGGCGCACCGGATGCAACAGGGTATGATGCTCTACTTTATGCCGCTCCTGATGGCGGTTACCTCGTACTATTTTGCCGCGGCGGTGGGGCTGTACTTTGTTGCCGGTAACATATTTTCGCTCGGACAGGAGTGGCACATACGCCGCCAGCAGTTGCAGAAGTAGCGGTAGATGGGGTATGGTATCCCCATGCTGCCGCTCGATTTAAAATCTTTTATCACCGAGCTGCTCTCACTCCTTGACGTCGTCACCGACTCCATCGAGGTAAAAACCGGGCATCGCACCCTGGTTGTGGTTGCCTCAAGCGACTCTGCCCGCCTCATAGGGCAGGGCGGAGAGCACTTGCGCTCGCTCAACATGGTCGCGCGGCGCCTGGTAGAGGCAAAACATGGAGAAGAGGCGGCCAACTTTCTTATCGACGTCAACGGCTACCACGAATCACAGATGGAGAAGGTCCGCGCCGGCGCACGCATGCTGGCCCAGCGCGCGCGGCTGTTTAAGCATGATGTCGAGCTCGAACCCATGAGCGCGTATGAACGCTTGGTAGTACACGAGCTTTTTGCCGAGGATCCGGAGATAAAGACCGAATCGGCGGGCGAGGGCAAGTTCCGCCATATTGTCCTCAAATACAAAGACAGCGCACTCGCGTCTTAAGTAACGTTAGTTGCCCAGCCGCACCCGTCTCGCCTATTGCGAGCCGAGGCGGACGCCCCAGAGGCTGCGGTCGTCTTTTTTTATAAAATTGTTTTGAAATACAAATAAAATAAGCCCCGCCGTTTATCGGCGAGGCTTTTGTTTTTAGACCCAAGGATCTGTTAGAACAGTTTAGTTGCTCCGTGGAGCAGATCGGCGATGTGCCGGTGTCCCTTAGAACGGAGATACTTGGCCGCGTTTCGAGCCAAAAACTTCGCAGTGAGGCAAACACCTTTGTAGAAGCTGGCCTTGTGCGAGTTGTTGAGACTGCGATAGCGCCGACCCAGGTGTTCGATCGGCGAAACCGGTGCTCGAGGGCCCGAAAATATTCCAAGTACTACCGCCGCCCAAGGGCTGAGTATCATGAGACCAAAGCCCCAGAAGAAGCCTTTCAAGGCGTAGGCAGGGTCTGCGGATGCCATCGGCATCGTAAGTGTGTAGATAAGCAGTCCGGCAAAAAATACTGCCGAGCCGCACACCAGAGCGCGCTTAAGATTGATAGCACCTCGCAGTACACCGATTACCAAGATGATGACCGGCAAGACTACAAGGAAGATTCCTAGAATACTCATTTTTCCTCCATGAGTGTTAGGGTTCAGTTCGAAGAACAGTCTCGCTGTCCACTATACTCTAAATAGGGCTATTTGTCAATAGCCCACCAAAATAACCTTACGTAAAGCCTTTATTGCCCAAGTCTCACCCCCCAGAGGCTGCGGTCGTCTTTTTTTATAAACAACAGGTATTGGTCGTCGGGCGATACCGCAAGCGAGAGGATGTCGGAGGGAACTCCGCCGTCACCACTGCCAGGAGTTGCAACAATTACCGATTGTTGAGCTTGTAGATTATAGCCGAAGATGCTGTCGTTGAAACTTGTGGCTCCTTGATGCCAAGAGTCCAGGTATGTCGGCGGAGCGTACGAAAGAGGCCGTGCGCAGTAAACAACAAAGGCTGCACTGGGGCTCCAGACACATTTCTCCGGATATGGGTCGAAGGAGACGGGCATATTAAGCCCCGTCTTTATATTGCGGACGTATGTAGAAACCCCTTGACCGGTGGCGGGAGCCGTTTGATAGATTAAGTAAGTAAAAGTTGAATTAGCAATAGCGGTGAGACCTTCTGCATACAAAAGCGGAGAAACCGACCCACTAGAGATGTTGACCGAAAAGAGTACCCCCGGCACTCCGGCAGAGGATTTAGTGTAGAGCAGTACGGTTGGAGCGGAGGGCCAGGAGATGATGAGTTGGGAGAGCGGGAGTGAGAAGAGTTTTTTAGGAGCACTGCCGTCGGCAAAGGCGGTATAGCCGTCTGCGCCCGAGGCGCCGCGCAAAAGATATACCATATTCTTTCCGTCGGGAGAAAAAGCGGCCCCCGTGATACCATCGGGCAAAAACCGTGCCCGCGAAGTCACTTGCTTGGTGGTGGTTGAGACACTAAAAGTCAATGAGAGTGTTTTTATAACTCCGTTGTCGACGTAGCGCAGTAGCGCGGTGCGTCCTCCTGCTGCCCAGAGCGCCTCGCTGATGCCGGGTATCGTGATGTTGGAAGCCCCGCGGCCCACCGCACCCGGAACGTCTATAGCAAAGTCAGTGACGTGGGCGTTATCCTGCGCAATGTAGCGCACGAGCGTGGTGGTCGGCTGCGTGGTCTGTATGAACGTGGCGGCCACTACGGGGCCCGTGGCTATTTTAAATATGGTTTGGGTGCTAGGGGTAGATTGATTGGTCGGCGTACCGGTGTTGTTGGTAGTGCCTGTTCCCCCTCCCCCATCGGGCGTCACTGATACGGTGGTGTTCCCGCCGCCGGTGGTGTCTCCTTGTGTCGCGGGTGTTGGTGTAGAACCGGAGAAGAAGAAAAACCATACAAACAAGCCAGCTACTACAGTCCCGACAATTATGATTCCGATAATAGTGGGTGTAAATCTAGGCATGGTGTTTATATTATCGCCAATAAGAACAGACGAGCACTGTTTTTCCTGAGTTTCCCACCACGTCTCCAGGTAAACTCTTCATGTATCCCATACCAGCCGATTGAGAAAAGATTGCGCCACAGTAGTTTTCATTGAACTGCTGTGCAATAGCAGCGGCATCTCGACTATTAGGGTCTATAACTAAGAACCGCTCGCTTGTAGTACAAAATCCCTGGTTAAAAAAAGAACAACCAAGTGCTGATCGTACTGCACTACGTTGGCTGTCATTGAGTGTCCCTACACTACCATCACTAAGGCTCGAACCAAAAACATTCGGCATACCCGTATTGCTCACCTGCACCCGTACCGGGTTAAAGCTAAAGTTGATGAGCTGTGGGTTGATGGTGTTGAGGATGAGCCACGCGCCAACCAAGAGCAAGAGGCCCCACAACGATGCCTGCATCCGGCGCTTGGCCCAACCTTTGTCGGTCACTATTTCGGAGACCATGTACGTAATGCCGCCGTATACCAAACTGACGACCGCCGCCATACCGCCGATGGTAAAGAGTAGTTTAAATAACCCATTGAGAAACCCGGCAAAGTTATTACCCGTCTGATTAACGCCGGGCAAGGGCTCGAGCGGAGTGTAGGGGCAGATTCCGCCGCCGCATATTGTCGGCCGTGCCCCGCTCCCCGCCGGGGCGGGGGCCACGGCCGGGTTGGTGGTGGGCGGGGTATAGCCTGGTATGGGTACGCAACCGGCGGGGCTTATGCTGTTTGACCAGGTAAACCCTGCCTCGCAGGAGTAATCCTGTCCGACATAGCGGTCCCCGCCGGTACTTTGTACCGACCGTACATTATCGAGAAAGCTGTTTTCAGCGGCGGTACAACTGGTAGTCGGATGATTCAGGCATTCATCCGAAAGCTGATCGGGATGGGTAATAGAGAGCGGCTGGCAGTCCCAACTATTTCCGCGGGCAATCCATTGTCCGTTACACTCACTTCTCGAGTCGTTCATAAGCGTTCCGCTGAGGCTATCGCACTGACCCTTGTTTTGAACCGAGACCTGCGCGCCACTCGACTCTCGGCAAAGAAGATTATCAAACGTATAGCCCGTAGGAAGCGGCTCACAGCCGCCGTTGCCATTGTTCGCCGCGCTCGAGTAAGTTTGTCCGCTCTGGCAATCGTATGATGTTGCAAAAGGACTGTTGGTCCGCGTCGAACCGTTCAGATTTATCCATGTGCCTGAAGCGGTATCATATACTGCGTTTCCGCCGTAGTTTGAACATAGTGTCCCTGCATTTTGGTTGGTGTTTGTATTTGAGGGTTGGATCAAGACAAAAGGTGTTGCACTCGAGGGCCCGTTCCAACATTGATATTCAGCGTGAGCCGCTGTCGGCAGACTCGCGAACATAAGGAGCGTTAGGGCAAAAAAGACTTTTTTCATAGGCCAAAGAAGTTGAGCACGGAAGAGTTTTGAGTGCCGAAGACGATTTCTATCGCGGCGGCGGCCTGCTGTATGAACGCGTTGGTGTCATTGTTTTGGAGCGAGACGCCGAGCGAGGCGCTCCCTACCCCACCGCCGCTCTGCCGGAGCGTCAATATGCCCTTGGATGAGTCCGGGCCGGAAGCATCTTCGCCGTTGAGCGTCCAGACAAAAGCGAGCTGGTTGTTTTTCTTGCTGGTCATAGAAAAATAGAACGGCTCCGCCTGTACCGTCAGCTCCGGTACATTAAGTTGGATGCGCGCTGGCAGAGCGGCCTCCCACCTTGTGCCGTGCAGAGCATCACGGGAGTACAACATGATCCGCGGCTCCACCGCCGGCACGACCAACTCACCGCGTGCGACACGCGCGTTGCCGTAGTTGATATCGACTACGACAGACTCCTGCGTTTGCAATTGGTCTCCGTCCAGCGTGAGGGTGCTGCGGCCGAGCCCAGATTGCGCGGGCAAGAGCTCGCTATTGCGGGACCATTGGTAGGAAAGCGAGGAGGGGGATATCTGCGAGCCGCCCGAAAAAACGGAGGGGAAGGCGACCACTTTGAGCGGCGAACCTGCGCTGTAGAGCGCCTTGCCGCGATAAAATGGCGGCGTAGTGGTGTCGGCCTCCCACACCAAGTTGACCAACGAGGGTGTAAAGACTAATTCTTTACTAAAAGAGCCCGCGGTTGCCGAGGTGATGTTGATCCGGATGCGGCTACTGCTGCCGAGCGCACCGGTAGTAAAGCTGAACTTGCGCTCCCCCACCCCTTCGAGCACAGTCTTGCCGTCCTGTGTCCAGCGGATGTTTGCATTGCCCAAAAAAGGTCCCACCCCTTGGGCTTCGATGACCACCAGTGCATTGGGACCGGGCGTCTCGGGCGCGATAATGTACTGCACCGGGTCGGACACGGCCTGCGCGCCCGCAAACAGCGGCGCAAACAAAAGAACAGCAATAGTTATATTACGCAGCTTGTGCATAGGGTTGTGGGCTGTTGTCGTTTGCCGCTTCGGCGGGTCGGATGTCCTGCATAAACGAGCTTTGGGTCGCAGGGAATGTTTTTGGTGCGGCAGACTCCGCTGCCGCTGCTTCTTCAGCATCTTGCTTTTTCTTTTCCTTGATGCTCTTCCACACCATGTTTGTCCAAACGGGAAAGATGTTGAAGAACGGCATAACCTCCCATAAAAACCGCGGGAGCACGATGCCGGGGAAGAACATGCGGTTGTAAGCGAGCCCGATGATAATAATACCGCCGACTGTGGCGCTTAAAGCAAAGTCGACTACCATCCCGAGCGGCACTGCAAAAGCACTCGCGCCGGCTCCGACAACCCCTCCCGCGGCCGCACACCCTAGTGCCGACGTTACTCCGCTTATAAAACCGCTTGTCCCATTCCAGCAATACCATGCCGCGGCCGCGGCGCCGGTGACCCCTCCCCCTACCGGTGTCATCAGTTGCAGTGCCAAGAACACCACAAACGCCAAAAACTGTACGATGTCGAGGATTGCCGCAGGGACGAGGAGAAAATACACCATATTATTGTTGTTCGATTCTTTTTTTGCGCAGAGCCAGGACCTGGCTTGGGTCGGAGGTAATAATCTGGTCCTCGGTGTAGCTCGCGATGACCTTTATCGCAACATGTTTGAGTCCCGCAAAGAATATTCCCTCGCCAACATCTGATTCCAAAAGCAGGAACTTCTCCTCGTCCGAGAGGTTGAAGGTTTTTTGCAAGGTGTCGATGGTGGTGGGAGATTGTTTTAGCAGGAGCTGGATAGACGAGTTGGTGATCATAGGGAGCCCGTATGGGGACTTCAAAAAGTCGTCCACGTCTTGGGTGATGGTGGCGAGCCCGAGGTAGTACTTGCGGCCGCGCTTGGCCATGCTGTACAGGAAGCTCGCCGTGTCGTCAGACTTCATCATCCACCACGCCTCGTCGATCACCAACAGGCGTTTTTTGAGGGTCTTCCGTACGATGTTCCAGATGTAGTGGGTGATGAGATACATGGCGACCGGTTTCAAATCATCCTCCATGTCGCGCACCGAAAAGACGACGAACTTTTTGTTGATGTCGACGTTGGTCGGCTGGTTGATAAAGCCCGCCCAGGTACCCTTGGTGTACTTGCTTAACCGCTGCACCAAGAGCTCGCTCCCCTGCATGCCGGCGAGCACTAGCTCAAAGTCGGAGAGGAGCGGCGGCTCAATCTCGGCAAAGTTGCTGTCGACGGTGATGTCTTTGAGCGCGTAGGTCTCGGTGATGGCCTTGTCGATGATGGCGTCCTCGGCGGGCGTGAGCCCGCCTAGCATAATGCGGAACATCCCCACGAGCGCCACGATGTTGGAGCGCAAAATATCGGCCGGCGACTCATCCTCGCGCGGCGGGGCCAAGTCAAACGGGTTGATGTGGTTTTCGGAATTGAGCGATATGTTGAAGTAGCGTCCGCCGACCGCCTGCGAGAGAAACTCATACTCGCGCTCCGGGTCGATGACGATGACCTCGGTATCAAACATCAGTGTGCGCAAAATCTCGAGCTTGGTGGAGTACGACTTGCCGGAGCCCGACTTGGCGAATATGACCGAGTTGTAGTTCTCGAGGCTAAAGC
>SICK01000007.1 GCA_009691465.1 Candidatus Kaiserbacteria bacterium
GTACTCGGCTATTGCGATACCGTCTTGGTATACGTTGAGCTTCATTGCGACGAGGTCCGCGGCGATAAAGGTGCCGCTCGCGGGTACCACGTCGGCGATGGTCAGCTTTTTTATCACCCGCTCCGAGGCGGCGGCGAAGAGCGGTGCGGCGGTAGCGGCCGGGTCGGGGGAGCGCACCACCACGGCGGTGGTTGCAGTAGACGGGCCGGCAGAGAACCCGAAGTGCCACAAAGCCCCTCCTGCAACAAACAACCCGACGACACCGAGCGCAAACGCAAACCCCTTTACATCAAAAGACGTTTCGATGCGGTACATACCGATATAGTATAGGGTATATCTATGACGCACCGTCTGGTCATATCCGCAGTCGGGGCATTATTGCTGGCGTTTTCCTTGATGTATGGTCCCGAGAAAGCCTCGGCCCCCTTTGCGCAGATACCCCAAGATGAGCCGCCGGTGCGCGTGTTGTTTGTGGGCGACCTCATGCTGGACCGCAACGTCGCACGCTCTGCCGAAGAGCGGGGAGCGCTGTCCTTATTTTCTAGCAGCACGCGCGCGCTGTTTGCCGATGCGGATGTGCGCGTGGGGAATTTGGAGGGCACTATCACCAACAATCACTCGATTGCGCGCCGCGACAACTCGATACTGCGTTTTACCTTTGACCCTACTCTCTCCGCAACGGTACTCACCTCGCTCAACTTCCAAGCCCTTTCGCTCGCCAACAACCACGCGCTCGACTTTGCTGACGCCGGATATATGTCCACGCGCTCGGCACTGCAAGGGCTGGGCATCAACCCCTTCGGTCATCCGCTCAATACCGGCGGCATGCTATCGGCCAGTGTCGAGTCGCAAGGGCACGACCTTTGTTTTGTCGGTTATCACTCGCTCTTTTCGCCCGACACCGCGCCGGTGGTCGACGAGATTGCGGCCCTGCGCCCCGGCTGTTGGCGGCTCGTTGTCTTTGCCCACTGGGGCGATGAGTATCAGGGGCACTCAAACACGCAGCAGCAGGAGGCGGCGCGCGCGTTTGTGGATGCGGGGGCCGACCTGGTGGTGGGCGCGCATCCGCATGTGGTGCAAGAGGTCGAAGTGTATAGAGGAAAGGCCATTTTTTATTCGTTGGGCAACTATATGTTCGACCAAAACTTTTCGTGGGAGGTGACACACAGCCTGGCGGTCCGGGCCGATTTTTATGCGGACAGGACGCACTTTACTCTTATGCCCCTGACGATACAGGACCAATATTCGGCCGTGGCTACCGGCACCGACAAGGTCAAAATCCTTGAGGTGGCGGGTGTTGCAGACTTCACACTGCCGTGATATTCTCTGTGCTACGAAAGGGCTCTGGCCCTTTTTGATATGGCTGAAACCAACCCTATAATCGACAAGCTTTTTGCGGCCGGAGCCCACTTCGGCTACGCTCCCTCGCGCCGCCACCCCTCGACCTCGCCGTACCTCTTCGGGGTCAAGGGCGGGGTAGAGCTCTTCGACCTCGAGCAGACCGCGCACTTGCTGGAAGAGGCGCGTACGTTTGTAAAGGCTCTCGCCGCAGAGCGCAAAACCATACTCTTTATCGGCGGCAAAGCCGAGGCCCGCGAGCGGATAACGCGCGCGGCGCTCCGTCTTGCCCAGCCGTACGTTGCCGGCCGTTGGATAGGCGGGAGCCTCACCAACTGGGGCGAGATAAAAAAGCGCCTCGGCCGTCTCGAGGAGCTTTCGACCATGCGCGAGAAAGGCGAGCTCGCCAAATTTACCAAGCTTGAGAGGTTGCTCATCGACCGCGAGATAGCCGACCTCGACCTGATGTTCGGCGGCCTGCGCGGGCTCACCAAGCTCCCCGATGCGCTCTTTGTTGCCGACCCGCGCAAGGAGTCCGGTGCCGTCGCCGAGGCCAACCAGCTTAAGATCCCGGTCATTGCTCTGATGAACTCCGACTGCGACCGCTCAAAAATACAGTACCCCATTCCCGCCAACGACGCCTCGCGCGAGACGCTTTCGATTGTGCTCGACGAACTCACCAAGACTTACGCAGACCACGTACCCGCTGCCCCTGCGACCACCGCCTAAGCCACCATGGAAATAACCAGCGCGATGGTAACAGAGCTCCGCGACCGGACCGGGGTGTCGGTCATGGAGTGCAAAAAAGCACTCACCGAAGCCGATGGTGATATGCAAAAAGCGCTCGGGGTGCTCTCGGTGCGCGCCGCGGCAAGTGCGGCAAAAAAGGCCGACCGCACGCTCGGCGCCGGCACTATCGCATCCTATACTCACAATACGGGCCAAGTCGGTGCGATGGTGCAGCTGTCCTGCGAGACCGATTTCGTATCAAAAAACGAAGAGTTTATCGCGCTTGCGCGCGATATTGCGATGCATATCAGCGCCATGCGCCCGGCCGATACTGCCGAACTTCTGACACAGCCGTTCATAAAAGATCCGTCTAAAACGGTGGCCGATCTTGTCTCCGGCGCCACGCAAAAGTTCGGCGAGCGCACCGAGCTCACCAACTTTGCGGTCTTCTCGGTCAAGTAGCCGAGGCGTATACTAACCGTATGGTTATCTTCTTTACCCTGGTGTTGCTCGTCTCCGCTATGGGGCTCGTGGGGATTATCGCCGTGCGGCGCTGGGAGATTTCGACCGGCCGGGTGCTCTTTGCTGACACGCGGCCCGTGGCGGGAAAGTTGCTCGGCGAGGCTCTGCATTTTGTAGAGCGCCGCGCTCCCACACTCCTGCGTTCGGGTTTTTCCCGTCTGGTGGGGTTTGTCCGCAAAGGCATCCACGTGGGCGCGGCCTGGGTGGTGTTGCTCACCGAGCGCTTGCTCGAGCATACGCTCCATACTCTGCGGCACACCACCGCAAAGAAGGGCGAAGGCGAGGCATCGCCCTTTTTGCGCGAGGTAGCCGAACATAAAAAGTCCCTGCAGGAAAAGTCCGATAAACAGGGAGCCATCTACGAGGAGTAAAGTTATAAACAACAGAGTAGCTGTTGATATATAGTTGGTCTGCTATTATTAATAGATGACCAGAGAGGAGCAGAAAATAATTGATTCATACTTAGTGTTTAAGTTTTCTGAACAACAGATTGCGGATAAATTATTATTAGGTTATGAGCGTGTTCGATGGGTTCTTAAAAAATATAAAGTTCAAAAAAGAAGTATCAGTGAGGCTGTCCGGTATCTTCATATAACCAAGTTTAAGAAAAAGGAATTTGTTTTAAATACAGCCCTTACTCCAGAACAGGAAAAATTGAAGATTGCTGGCATTATGCTTTATTGGGGTGAGGGTGCAAAAAAAGGGACCAATGTCGCTTTTGCTAACTCTGACCCAGTTATGATTACGCTATTTCTTCGGTTCTTAAGGAAAGTTTGTGGCATTGATGAGCATAGGCTTCATGCGACACTCCACCACTATCCTGACCTCAATGAACAAAAGTTAAGAAGGTTTTGGTCAAAGACTCTCGACATTCCACTCAAACAATTTTATCGCTCGTACGTTCATGTAAATACAAAAGGAAGTTACAAAAAGAAGTCAATATATGGTACTTTATCTGTGCAGTATTCGGACACAAAACTCCTCGCACAAATAAATGCGTGGATAGTTGAGTACAGCACGATAGGTGTTCGCCGGGGTAGCTCAGTTGGTAGAGCACTTGTTTTGTAAACAAGATGTCGTCGGTTCAATCCCGACCCCCGGCTCTGAAGTTATTGTGTCGCGGTTGTTGTTGCGAGGGTTTTAAGTTCAGGGATAAGCACCTGCATTTCCTGCAGGTTTTTAAACCCGTAGACGGGGGCTTTGTTATTGACCACAAAAGCGGGGAGGCCCTTCGTCTCAATAATCTTGCGCGAGCCTACCAGCGTGCGCAGGGCCGAGAGGTCGAGGTGATAATCAAACGAGTACACGCGCAGGCCCGGGTAGGTCTCGCGCAGGTAGGTCAGCACGTCGCCCATCCGTCCGCAGTCGGGACAGTCGCCGTTGTTGGAGTAAAAGTACAGGATGTAGACCGGTTTAAATTTTGGACACTTCTGTGAGATTTCCCGCATCAGGAGATAGTCTTTTATCTCAAGCAGGGAGTACTGTTTTTTGAGCGATACCACTTCGGCGTTGCCCTGACCGAGGTTCTCTTCGGCCACCGACAGCCGGCCGGCGAGCGAGTTGAGCTCTTCGGAGAGTATGGGGTTATCCGCAATGGTCGAGCACTCGAGCGAGCCCAGCAGGTCGAACTGCGTCTCAAGACTAAGGATGTCGATGGAGACCGCCTCTTGTGTGGCGCGGATGTCGGCAACCCGGCGGGCGTCCAGCCGGTTGGCGATATAAAAAGCGGTCGCAAATATGGCGGCCGTTATTACGAAGGCTACAACGTATTTTTGTCCCTGCATGTGGAGACTACACTACCGCCAAGCGCTCTGTCGCGCAAGGAGCGCCCCCCACGCGGCGCGGATGAGCCACAAGGGGGCGAGCAGACCAAAAAAAGCAAAGTATGCGGCAAACGACTTTACGGACAGGCGTGCTTCGGCGATGCGGCTCCCCAACACGATGGCCACAAAGGTCATGGCGAGCACCGCGGCTACGACAAACGTCATCATGGTGGTGTTGAGATAAAACCAGCTCAACTCGGCGTGTGCGGGCAAATGGGGCGGGATACCGGTGGCAACTATATCACTGACCCGTGCTACCGCTGCAGACGTAATGCGGTATGCGGCGTACAGGGCGGCATATATGCCGGCCAAAAAAGAAGCGAGCGCAAAGGGGAGTATGAGCGTCCCGAAGTTGCCGTAGCGGCGGTTAAAAAACATATGCCGGTAGTCGCGCGCGTTTTGCAAAAAGCCCTGCGACCAGCGCGTACGCTGCTTGAGGAGCGCGCGGACGGTCTGCGGGACGGTGGTGTATACAAAGGCCGTGTGAGCGTTGACGATGCGCAGGCCGTGCTGATGCATGCGGAAGGCTATCTCCATGTCCTCGGTGTTGTGCGCATGGCGGAACATCCCAATGCGCCTGAACACCTCGCGCTTATAGAGAGAGAAAGGCCCGGGGAGTACGTTGATGGCCGAGAGGTTGTCGAACATTTTTTTGTAAAAGATACCAAAGGTGTACTCGACCGATTGCATCAGCTCGAGCAATTTGCGCGGCCGGTAGACCTTCATCGCGGGGGTGATGGCCATGATGCTGCGGTCGCTTTCGAAATGCTTGACCGCTTCTAGCAGTGCGTCCGGCGCGGCAAAAGAGTCGGCGTCCAGACACCCGATGATCTCACCGCGCGATTGATTGATCCCGAGGTTGAGCGCGGTGTACTTGCCGCCGTTTTCTTTTTGCAGAAAGGAGACGCGTCCCGGATATGTTTGTGCGTACTCTCGGCCGATTGTGGCGGTGTTGTCTTGTGAGCCGTCGTCGATGACCACAATATTGAGCTTATCCTGCGGGTACTGGAGCGCGAGCAGAGACTCGATGGTTTTACCCAAAGTACGCTCCTCGTTGTAGCAAGGCACCAGCATAGAGACGCTCGGGTAGTGCGCCGGGAGCTCGGAGTTCTTTTTGGCGGGCTTCTTTTCAAAAAACGATATAAGCAAAAAGACCTCGAAGTAGAGGGCTATAAACAGGCAGATATACAGGCCGAAGGCCCCAGCATCCATAGTCAGACCACTATAGCATTTTGGGCTTTTTAGCGCACTTGCGCGCCGTACTGCGCCGTGGTGGCCTGTTCGAGCTTTTTGTGGAGCTCATCCACCTCGTCGCTGACGAGTGTGCGCTCCAGCGAGCGGTAGACGATGCGGTAGGTGTAGCTGACCTTGCCCGCACCAAACTTTTCGGCGTTCTCAAACTTGTCTAACAGCTCTACCTGCTCAATCATGTCCTCGCCGACCACTTCGCGGATAAGGTCAAAGTAATTGTTGGGGGTAAAAGTATCGGAGACTATAAACGATATGTCCCGCACCACGGGCGGATATTTGCTGACCTCTTTATATTTTTGTCCGAGCCGCAGCTGTGCGGTGACGCGCGGGTCCTTGGACCACAGCAGGCGGATGTCCGGGAGTTCCATCCCGATGATGGCGAGCCGCTCAAGCCCAAAGCCGAACGCCCATCCGTTGTAGCCTTCGACACCCATATTTTTAAGCACGCTCTTTTTAGGCATACCGCCGCCCATGATCTCGATCCAACGGTCGCCAATCTTTACCTCGATCTGGAGCGACGGGTCAGTGTAGGGGAATGTGTCCTCTAAAAACTTATACTCAACGTCTTTGCCAAAGAGTTCTTCTACAATTTCTGATAGCACCCCTTTGAGTGTATCGATCGGCATGATGCCGAGGGAGTCAGGCTGGAGGAACCATGCGCCAAACTGATGAAAGACGTTCATGTGGCGGTTGTCTATCTCATCTTTGCGATACACTTTGCCGTAGCAGACGGTGCCTACCGACTCGCCTTTGGAGATCTTTTCTTTGACCTCCGGGAGTTGCAGGTAGTAGTACCACATGACCGTGTCGTGTGTGCGCAAAATATTTTTGTCGTCGACGTAGTAGGTGTCCGAGGTGCTGCGTGCCGGGTGGTCCTGGGCAAAGTCAAAGAGGTCAAACGAGATGTCCGTCGGGACGATTTCGGGGATGATAATATTGTCCAGATGTTTCAGCGCCTCGGTGGCGCGTGCGCGCTCTACCAGCTCATGCAAAGGGTGTCCGGGCGTGCGCGAGAGGTCGGGGAGCCCCAAGTAGCGTTTAATCCGCAAGGCGTCGGTGTCGGTGCGGGCCTCAACGCCTGCAATAAGACGCTTCTCCTCATCGGTCGGAATCCTGTACTCCATAATGATGACCTACGATACCATAGTAGCCTTATTTAGCAAGGGTTTTTATACACTTTGCGTCTTCCAAAACGCTTGCGGATTTGCTATAATAAAGGGGTATTTATGGCCGATCCTAAAGTCAAAAAAGGCAGTTACAGCGCTGCCGATATTACGGTGTTGGAAGGGCTCGAGGCGGTACGCCGCCGGCCAGGCATGTACATCGGCACCACCGGCCCCGACGGCCTGCACCACCTGGTGTGGGAGATTTTTGATAACTCCCGCGACGAGGCGATGGGCGGCTTTGCTGATGATATCGAGGTGGTGTTGCTGCCCAACAACATCGTGCGTGTCGGCGACAACGGCCGCGGCATCCCGGTAGACGTACACAAACAAACCAAAGTCTCGGCGCTTGAGACCGTGATGACGACCTTGCACGCGGGAGGCAAGTTTGGCGGCGAGGGGTACAAAGTGTCCGGCGGCCTGCACGGGGTGGGTGCCGCGGTCGTGAACGCGCTTTCTACTAAACTGGTTGCCGAGGTGCACCGCGACGGCGCCGCGCATGTGCAAGAATACGCCTACGGCAAAAAGAAAGCCGCCGCCAAAAAAGTCGGGAGCTCCAAGCTGCACGGCACGGTGATCTCATTCTCCCCCGACCCGGAGATATTTACCGGCGGCATCGCGCTTGATTTCGACAAAATAGTGGCGCACCTGCGCGAGCAAGCCTACCTGGTCAAAAACATGCGCATCACTATCATCGATGCGCGAGCGAGTGAGGCAAAGCTCCCGAGCGTAGGTGACGAGCTCTTTATCCGCAACCTTTTGCGCGACTGCCCGTCGCAGTCGTTTTATTTCGAAGGCGGTCTGCGCTCACTCATCTCGTTTACCAACCGGCACCAAAAACCGATACATAAAAATATCTTTTATATCGAGAAAGAGCAGGACGGCGTGGGTGTAGAAATCGCCCTGCAGTACGTCGACGACATATCGGCGCGCGTGCTCCCGTTTGCCAACAACATCTACAATGCCGAGGGCGGTACACACGTGACCGGGTTTAAAGGCGCGCTCACGCGCACGCTCAACGCCTATGCGCGCAAGGCCAATGCGCTGAAAGAAAGCGAAGAAAACTTTACGGGCGACGATGTGCTCGAGGGCTTGGCGGCCGTGGTGTCGGTCAAGCTCCGCGAGATACAGTTCGAAGGCCAGACCAAAGGTAAACTCGGTTCTGTAGAGGCACGCGGCGCGGTAGAGACCGTCTTTAGCGAGGCGTTTGGGCACTTTTTGGAGGAGAACCCGGAGGACGCGCGTGCGGTTATGGGCAAGGTGGTGCTCGCACTCAAAGCACGCAAGGCCGCCAAAGCGGCCAAAGACTCGGTGTTGCGCAAGGGTGCGATGGAGGGCTTTGGGCTCCCCGGCAAGCTCGCCGACTGCCAGAGCAAGGACCCCGCCGAGTCGGAGTTGTTTATCGTCGAGGGAGACTCGGCAGGCGGCTCGGCCAAGCAGGGCCGCGACCGCAAGACGCAGGCGATACTCCCGCTGCGCGGGAAAATTCTCAACGTCGAGCGCGCGCGGCTCGACAAGATGCTCGCAAGCCAGTCGGTCAAGGATCTTATTTTGGGGTTGGGCACGGCGATAGGAGACATTTTTGATATCACCAAACTGCGCTATCACAAGCTCATCATCGCCACCGATGCCGACGTGGACGGCGCGCACATCCGCACATTGCTGTTGACGCTGTTCTTCCGCCACTTTAAACCTATTGTCGAAGGCGGCTACCTCTACATCGCCCAGCCGCCGCTGTACAAAATAAAACGCGGCAAGGAAGTCATGTATGCCTACAGTGATGAAGAGAAAAATAATCTGATAGGCAAGGACGCCGAGATAGAAGAAGACACGGCGTTTGACCCGGAGGTCGCTGCGGCCGCAAACCCCGATGACGAAGCCGAGGAGGTGGTCGAGGTAAAAGGAAATCTGCCTGCAGGCAAGGCAGGAAAGCAGAAGGTCAGCATCCAGCGCTACAAAGGTCTCGGCGAGATGAACCCGGACGAGCTCTGGGAGACCACGATGAACCCGGACAACCGGGTGCTTAAACTGGTTACCATCGAAGACGCCCAGGACGCCGACCAAGTCTTCGACATTCTGATGGGCGAAGACGTCTCTTCCAGAAAATCGTTCATCCAATCCAACGCCAAGCTGGCCAATTTGGATATCTAATCAAAAACCCCGCCTGAAGGCGGGGTTTTTGTAGCAAGGAGAGTCCTTGATATTAGTAGGTGGCGGAGGCGGTGTTGTTGAGCTCGTTGGACTCGAACACCTGGTTGTACGGGTCTGCCTGGATAGTGATAGTGCGGCCACCTTGGTAGGTCTGATAGCTGCCGGAGTAGTTGGTGTATCCATATCCCACACCACTGCCCATGCAGCCCGGCGTGTTGTAGCTGACACACGCTTGCGGGTAGACCGTGTTGGTGTAGCCGTAGCTCTGCTCATCGGTCTGGTAGCCCAAGGTGTATGCAATTTTGTCGCCCGGGTAGAGCATCTGCTGGGCGCCCGAGTTGTACGGGTAGCTACCTTGGTAGGGGAGCGTTGCAGTAAAGCTCCAACCCGCCGGAGCAGCGTTGGTGCCGATGTTCTCTACTACAAACTCAACCGTAGTGCGGCCGGTCTGGTAGTTGGGGACGGCGTAGACGATGCGCAGGGTCAGGTCGGGAGCGCCATACAGGTTGGTAGTGCGGCCGCTGGCTTGGTAGGCAGTGCTCTTGGCCGGCGCCTTGGTAGTAGTCTTTGTGGGAGTCTTGGTGGTTTTCTCCGGAGTCTTGACCGGCGTAGTGTCGGTGGTCGCCGCCTTGCCCGGCATCACGGTGACTTTCTGCGTTGCAGTCTTGGTGATAGAGCCGCTTGAGAGCTCGGTCGAGGTGAGCGAAAGCGTAGTCACCGCGGACTGCGAGCCGGGGGTAAGTGCGACGAGCGGGGTGGAGCTGGTCGCGTTGAGGTAATTGAAGGGCGTGTTGCAAGCGACCGCTTGGTAGGTGCCGTTGGGGAGCGGAGCGGCAAACGAAAGGCCGTCGGCGCACGAGTAGGAGAGCGCGTATGAAAACGCACCACTGGCACCCGTGTGCGTCCACGAAACGGGGAAGGCGTGCTCGGACGTGACGCTCGAAGGCGTGCTCAAGACGAGCTCCTCCTTGGCCGCAGTAATCTCGCCCGCCTTGTCAAAAAGGGTCGGGATAAAAAAGGCGAGTTGGATAATGCCCCAGGCGCCCAAAAGCAGTACGGCAATAAGGCCGATGACGGCGATAAGGCGGATAAGGTTTTCGCGGAAGTGGGTATGCATAGTTATGTGACTTAGAGGGTAGCATACTACAATATATTTGTCAAGTATGCTAGATTGACAAACACGATATTTGGGGTACACTAATGGGACTATGACAAAGCGCCCCGTCGCCTTTGCACTCACTTTTGTGGCGTTTTTTGCGCTCTCTTTTGCTTTTCTCTCACTGGTAGACGCACTCCCCGAACCTATCAGCACGAGCCATAGCGGTGTGGTGACACACGAGCCCGCCGCGCTGCCCGCGCAAGAGGTAGAGCCCGGGTTGCCGCTGCGCATCACGGCCGAGTCAATCGGACTCGATATCACGGTAAGCAACCCGACCGAGACCAGCGATGCCGCGCTCAACAACGCGCTGCTTAAAGGCACGGTGCGCTACCCGTCTTCGATGTTGCTCGGGCAGACCGGTGCCGTGCTTATTTTGGGCCACAGCAGCTACTTGCCCATCGTCCACAATCAAAACTACAAAGCGTTCAACCATATCAAAGAGTTGAAGGCCGATGCGGTCGTGAGCGTCTACAGCGACACGACCGAGTATCGCTACCGCGTGGTGGGGGTGCGCCAGGGGCGTGCCCTTGCAAGTACCCCGGAAGATGTGGTAGAACTGCCCAACTCGGGGAACGGCAAGTACCTGGTCTTGGTTACCTGCGACTCCTTCGGGTCCAAGAGCGACCGTTACATTGTGACGGCGGAGTTTCTCGGAGCGTACTCGATTTAAGCGAGTATCTAAAGGGTTTTTTAGTTCTTTTCCAGCAAGTCCCACAGGACTTGACAAATATCAAGTTTAGGATTACAATTATCCTAGTTACTGTTCTACCAACTTCCTAGCCTGGGCTGACCCCGGGCGCAACCATCCCAAGGAGGATGACTATGAAGAAAGCGTTTGGACTGCTTCTCTTGGCGGTTTCGTTGGCTGGGTGCTCTGCGCGAGTAGAGATGTACTCGGCACCGCCGGCCCCTTACTATCAAGGGAACGTGGGCCCCGGGTATGGGTATCAGTCGGGGGCCCAACAGCGGACCCGCAGGGTGGTCGGCCGGCCGATCGCTCCGCAACGAGTGATCACCGAGCATCCTCCGGGAACGCCCAAGCAGTATCGCTGCTTCGCCGACCGTCGCCCCAGCGGCGGGCCGGGCACCGGCACTGGGTGGTGCGACTAACGTTCGCCTGTGTGAGGGGCCCGTCTATCGACGGCGGGCCCTCTCACCACTTTTCGTTTTTGTTCGCGTGCGAATTACTGCTTAATTCGTAGACGAACTCTCGCGAGAGAGCCCACAGCAAACACGGGAGAGACCCATGCTGCGTCCGAAGCTGTTCTTTGTTATCTCGATTCTCCTCACCTTCGCTTCGGCGGCGGTGGCGCAGACGTCGAGGCAGGCTGACCTCACCCGCTACAACGAGGTGATGTCAAAATGTCCCTACCGCGCTGCCCAACTCGACCCGCGAGACAAGGCCACGCACGCGGAGCACTTCCGCGACATGAAAGCGCCGGCATACCGGCGCCTCATCGCAGGGTGTCTGCGCTACGAGGCCCACTTGCCTCCGATGCCGGGCGCCAAGCGGCTCGCGCAGCAGATCCAAGTGACTCCGGCGCAAGCCAAGGAGCGCACTGATGACCCGCTGGCCCAGAAAGCACTTGAGACACTGGGCGAGGCTCCGACTGCTCGACACACCTTTCGTGGAGAGCAGAAGGATTTCATCCCGGTCCCCCGGGGTTGCGAGGAACGCAAGGAGGTGACTCCGAGCGGCACCTTTGTCCGCGTGGTGTGCGCACCGAAGCGTTGAAGACTCCTGATGTGTCGGTGGGCTGGCGCAAGCCGCCCACCGGACATCAATTTCAATTTTTATTCTCTGGACTCAACTCTTTTGAGCTCGGAGCGTAGGTATTGACAGTATTATTAGGTTCTGTTATAAGGTTATCGTTCGATAATTATTAGGGTTTAGCAAACAAGTATGCATACATACAAAAATATTCTCCAGAATGGCAGCGCCGCGCTTTTTGCGCTTGTTTTGCTTGCCCTTCTCGTCGCTTCGGTTCCGGTAGTCGCTCACGCAGACGAGGGAGATGGTTTCTCCTTTGATTATTTCGTACCTAATGATACGAGCGGTGGTAACTATTACCCCGACACGGTGGGGAATTATTACCCGGATACGGTTGGTAACTACTACCCGGACTCGACTGGTAATTATTACCCTGACTCGTACTCGTCCGACTACGGCTCTACCGGCTATGGTTCTACGGGCTACGGCTCTACGGGTTACGGTTCGACCGGTTATGGCTCGACTGGTTACAGCGCCTACCAGCCCAACTACTCGCGCCCCAACTATAGCTACCCGTCGTACAGCTATCCGAGCTACAACTATCCTTCGAACTCCAACACCACGGTAATCGCTCCGACCGACATCAACACCTGTACCGCGCTCAACAGCTGCAACGACAACAGCTACCGCGACAACAGCGTCTACGCTCCGACGACCATCGTCACCGACAGCCACAACATCTCGACCATCGACAGCCACAACGTGTACAATCCGTACCCGGTGACTACGTACACCGCGCCGGTGGCTCCGGCACAAACGCAGACGCAGACCCAGACGGTCTACGTTTCTGCTCCGGTCGCTCCGACCTACACCCAGACCTATACGCCTCCGCAGCAGTTCTGCCCGGCAGGAACTACGGGTGTCTACCCGAACTGCTCCTACCCGCGCGTAGCGCAGTACAACAATCCGGCTATCACGCTCTCGTCTCTGCCGTACACCGGCCTTGAGCTTGGTACCTTCGGCACTATTATGTACTGGGGCTTCCTCGTACTGTGGTGCTTGCTCGCCGCCTACCTCATTGCGGTCAAGAAGGTCCACTACAAGGTTGCTGCTTGGTTTGCCGGTTCGACGCAGACTTCTGCGCCGGTAGCACCGGTCTCTCGCACTCACTCGCACATCGCTCCTAAAGCGGTTGCGCAGTCCGAGTGGAGCGGCATCGACCCGTTCATCGCGTCGCAAATCAACCGCGCGTAATAATCTCTTCTTTTAGTTTAGAGGCAATGTCGGCGAGCGAGAGCTCGCCGATTTTGCTGTCACGGCTCTCGAGTGTCGCGGTACTGTTGGCTACCTCGCTGTCGCCGATGACGAGGAGGTAGGGGATTTTTTGCCCTTTGGCTTCGCGGATCTTTTTGCCCAGGCTCTCGCCGCTCTTGTCTATCTCTGCGCGGATGCCCGCTTCTTTTAGTTGCAGAAGGGCACCTTCTGCAAACGCCTGATGTGCCTCGCCGATGGGGAGTATGCGCGCCTGCACGGGCGAGAGCCACGTGGGGAAGGCACCCGCATATTTTTCTATCAAAAAGGCCATGATGCGCTCGATAGCCCCGATGCTCGAGCGGTGTACAACGAACGCTCGCTTTTTTTGCCCGTCCTCGGCGACATACGTCAAATCAAACCGGTCGGGCATGCAAAAGTCATACTGCACGGTAAAGGCCGTGTCTTCTTTGCCGTTGACGTTTTTCATCTGGATATCAATCTTTGGTCCGTAGAAGGCGGCTTCGTCCTTTGCTTCTTCAAACTGACACCCGCGCTTTTGCATCACCTCGCGCAAAAGACCCTCGCTCTTTTCCCACGCAGCATCATTTTTGTAATACTTCTCTGTGTTGGCGCGGTCGCCGAGCGACAGCCGGTAGCGGTAGTCGACTCCGAGTTTGAGGCCAAATACATTCGCCATGTATTCGATGAGATCAAGCGCGCCGGTCACCTCGTCCGCAGCCTGCTCTTCGCTGGCGCAGATAATATGTGCGTCGGCCAGACAAAAAGTCCGGAGCCGCTGTAGACCCATAAGCTCACCGGACTGCTCATAGCGGTACAGCTGGGCGAGCTCGGCGATGCGCATCGGGAGCTCGCGGTAGCTGTGCGGCTTGGAGAGATACATCTGGAAGTGGTGCGGGCAGGTCATCGGGCGAAGCATGAACTTGTCTCCGTCGATGTCTATCGGCGCATACATCGAGTCCTGGTAATGCGGGTAGTGGCCGGACTTTTCGTACAACTCGAGCCGTGCGAGGTCCGGCGTGTGTACATGCAAGTAGCCGCGTTTAGTTTCTTCCTCAATAACAAACTGCTCCAACTCGCGCTTTATGACCGCGCCTTTGGGCAAAAACATCGGCAAGCCTTTGCCGACGACCGGGTCGATATAAAAAAGCTCCAGTTCCGGGCCCAGTTTCTTGTGGTCGCGCTCTTCCATACAAAAGGTTCTTCTTATCCTACCTCACTAAACCCCGACGTTCCAGTCGGGGTCCCGACCAAAGCGTCGGGATAAAAAAACCCGCACCAGTGGTGCGGGGTCAGGCGGCTCTGCCTCCCCGGATGAGGGTCAGGCGGGGTTTTGTCCGGGGCGGCGGCAGGAGGCGCTGACTCTGTTGGTATCTCCGGAGTGCCTCCCCACAAGCCACACTTAAGCCGGCGGCTATTTTAATCACCAGCGAGACAGGCTCGGGCGAGGTTGAGCCCGCGCCCACCTTATCGATGACCACTTGCATATGCACTACACAGGTGGTGAGCTCGGCGATAGTACAGCGGCGCTCCGCCTCCCCGATAAAGTACTCGCGTTGCTCGGGGAAGGTGTGGGCAAACGCCGTGCGCAGCAGCTCCTCCATCATAGCCGCGTCCGCTCCGTTGCCGACACTGGTCTGCAGAGCGTTACGCAAAAAGACGATAAGCCTTTTGCAGTGTTGGCGCGCCATTGCGGGGTCGGACTTCAACAGTACTGCTCCTGCAGCGGTCTTCTGCAGTTCGTTGAAGTAGATGTGCCCGTAGGTCATGTACCCTCCTGCGGCCGTTTGGGATTGCGGAAGAGGGCTTCAACCCGCTCCCGAGCAGTCGGCGCTTTGCCGTCGCTCAAGTGCTGTCTGAACTTTTTCATAACCTCCGGCTTGTCGAGCGCCGTTACGTCAGTGTCGATGGTCTCGTCTACTTTCCGCTCCTTGTCGTTCATGACGACCCTCCTTGCGTGTACAACTGGGGAGTATTCTACAATGCTTTAAGCACTTCTGCAACCAGCGAGAGCTCGCCGTTGCGTGTGGACAACCGGCCCTTAAGCGCAATGCAGTTCTCGGCGACCAATAGGTCGCGGTGCTCGGCAAAGATTTTGGGGAAGATGACCGCCTCGATAGAGCCGCCGTAGTCGGCGAGTTTTACAAACGCCATCTGGTCGCCCCCTTTGGTCAAAATCACCCGCACGTCCTCGAGCATCCCCGCCGCAACGGTCGTCGCTCCCGGTTTGACCTGTACCTTTATATCCGCGATCGTGAGTGCCTTGCCCGACTGGTGCGCTTTCTGTAGGCGCTCGCGCACTCGGTCGAGTGGGTGTCCCGAAACATACAATCCCAGCAGCTCTTTTTCCCAGGCCAAGCGCTCTCCCAGGGTCGCTGCTGGTGCCGGGGGGAGCACGAGCTCGCTCGAGCCGCCCAAGTCTCCGAAGAGCGAGTCGTGCTTGGAGTCTTTGGCGCCGCGGTGATACTCCAGCAGCAACTCCAGGTGCGCGAGCATGGCGGCGCGCTCGCCGAGTTGGTCGAGCGCGCCGCACATGATCAAACTCTCGAGTGATTTTTTGTTGAGGTTCTGCGCTTGTATGCGGGACAGAAAGTTAGACAAGGTAGTAAAGTTGCCGCTGCTCTTGCGCTCTTTAATAATTTCATCGGCAATGTTTTGCCCAAAGTTTTTTATCGAGTACAGCCCGAAGCGTATAGCGTCGCGGCCTGAAGGACTCTCCTTAAGACCGGTTTCCAAAGGAGAGTCCTTGGGGGCCGCGTTCACTATCACGGTAAAGTCGCCGAAACTACTCTGGACGTCGGGGGGCAGGACGGGTATCTGCATGCGCTTGCACTCGCCGACCATCACCGCAATCGTGTCGATGTCGCCCGCCTCGGCTGTGAGCACAGAGGCCATATACTCCACGGGGAAGTTGGCTTTCATGTAGGCGGTTTGGTACGCCACCTTGCCGTAGCTGGCGGCGTGCGCTTTGTTGAACCCGTACGCGGCAAACGGCTCGATGAGCTTCCACAGTTTTTCCGCCAGGCTCGCCGACAGTTTTCCGTAATTGATAAATCCGCGTATGAGTTTTTCTTTTTCGGCCTGCATCACCGCGGGGATTTTTTTGCCCATGGCCTTGCGTAGCATGTCGGCTTCGAGCCACGAGTAGCCCCCGAGCCTGATGGCGGTCAAGAGCACGTCGTCCTGATAGACGATGACTCCGTAAGAAAAGTCGAGGTACTCCCGCATCCGCGGGTCAAGATAGTGGATCATCGCCGGGTTGTGCTTGCGCTCAATATACTGCGGGATAGTTTCCATCGGCCCGGGCCGGAACAGCGCCACCATAGCGTTGATGTCATGTATTGTGGTGGGCCGGAGCTCCTTTAGGTAGCGCGTCATCCCCGCGCCGTTCAGCTGGAAGGTGCCCTCGGTCTTGCCCTCGGCGAGCATCTGGAAGGTTTTTTGGTCGTCGAGCGGGACGTTTTCTATATCTATCGTCAGCGCGCGGGTCTTTTCTACCAGGCGCACCGCGTCGGCCAAAATAGCCAGGTTGCGTATGCCCAGAAAGTCGAACTTGAGCAACCCCGCGTCTTCAATAGAGTACATGTCGTACTGGGTGATTATCTTGCCGCCCTTGGGGTCAAGCTGGAGCGGCGTATAGTCGGTCAGGGGCGTGGGAGACATCACCACCCCCGCGGCGTGCACGCCGACGTGCCGCGCACAGCCTTCTATTTTTCTCCCCAGGTCGATGATTTCTTTTGCCTCCGCTTCGGCGTCGTATATTTTTTTGAGTTCGGGGTTGTCCTCCATCGCGCGTTCGAGCGTCATAGGGAAGCCCTGCGAGCCGAAGGGTATCTCTTTGGCCAGGCGGTCGCCGATGCCGTAGGCGTGCCCCAGCGCGCGCGCGACATCACGCACCACGCCGCGCGCAAGCATCGTGCCAAAGGTCCCTATCTGCGCCACGTTGCTGTTGCCGTATTTTTTGCGTGCATACTCAATCACCTCGTCGCGGCGGTTGTCGGCAAAGTCCATGTCGATGTCGGGGGCCGAGGGCCGCTCGGGGTTTAAAAATCGCTCAAACGGGAGCTTGTACTCGAGCGGGTTTACGTTGGTAATCCCGGTGACATAGGTCACCAGCGAGCCGGCGACCGAGCCGCGGATGGTGGTCAATATTTTGTGCTCGCGCGCAAAAGCGAGCAGGTCGGCGACCACCAAAAAGTACGGCGCGTAGCCTTTTTCGGTGATGATAGTGAACTCATATTCGATGCGCTCGCGCACCTCCTCTGTTGCGGAAAGGAATCTTTTTTTGATGCCCTCTTCTATCAGCGCCCGCAGTTCGTCGTTGTAGGACGAGCCGTGCGGGATAGGGAAGTCGGGGAAGACCCACTTCCCCAACTCAAGCTCAAGGTTGCATTGCGCCGCTACCGCTTGCGTGCGTGCAATCTGCTCTTGCATATATCGCTCCACCATGGTTTTGGCCGTGGGGAAAAAGTAGGACGCGTCCTCCTCGGCGACATTGCCGCCGTCCTGGGGCCCGCGGTTTTCTATCGCGCGCATGACCTCCCAGGCCCGGCGGTCCTCCGGCTCCATATAGTAGACTTCCGGTAGTGCAATAGTGGTATCGTGCGGGTCGACCTCGAGTAACCCCGCCGAGTGTTCGTCGAGCAGAGCGCGGGTGAGCGGGATACCTTGTGCATCGGTCAGGTGCGACTTGCTGACGAGCTGGATTAAATTTTTATAGCCGGTGAGGTCCTTTGCGTATAAGAGGACGCGTCCGCCCCCTTCTGTTTTTGCATCGAGTCCGATGATGGGTTTTATACCCTCGGCCTTGCACTCTTTATAAAACTCGATGGCGCCGTACAGATTGTCGATGTCGGTGAGCGCCAGCGCGGTGTAGCCCTCTTTTTTTGCCGCGGCCACGAGCGCCGGTATCTTGGGTAAGGCCTTCAGCAGAGAGTAGTGCGAGTGGACATGCAGGGGGACAAATCCGGACATGGCTTGATTATACGCACCGCTTGCCCCCTTGAGCGAATTGACTTCCCGTGTCCTTTTTAGGAGTAAAAAATATTCAAATTATATAACGGTCGTGAGTTAAATTGAATATTTAGGAGAGGGAGAAGTGGGTTTTTATTTTTGCGTCGTTCTCTATCTTTTCGACGACCATATACAAAATTGCATTGCCTATCTTTAGATCCGCTTTGAGCAAAGCGATGAAATCTTCGCAATCGTACGGATAGAGCCACACACTATCCTGCAGGCGATAGAACCCGATGTTTTGCATAGTTATCCGGAGTTTATCTCGCGTTCCTCGGCGATATTCTGGTATATCAAAAATGATGACCCGCCACCGTTTATCCCAGCGCTTTTTACCCTGCAACTGGAGAGCGGTCTTTTGTTCCTCATAGCGCAAATACTCCTCACCCTTTGGTGTTAGCCGGGCAAATCTTCTACCACGCTGGTCTACAAATACGACGAATCCTTTTGTAACCAGCCTACGCAGGCTTTCGTTCAACTGATGCTTAAGGCGGTAAGGGTCGCGCTTCTTTTTGCCCAGCAATGTAAGCACGTCTATGCGAGGCGCTGCACCTAGTGCCATCATCCCGCCCACCAATAGAGCGGTCATCAGAGCGCTCTGGATCTGGCGGCCCCGCCTGACCTTGCGCGCCCCCGCTTCAACCCCGTTTTGCATATTCAAAGTATATAACGGTCGTTAGGTTTGTTGAATATTGTTTGTGTGAATAATGGGTAATGAGACTCTTGCCCCCTTGAGCGAGCGGGGGTACTGTGGTGGGAGAAGTTGTTGGGAGGATTCTATGACACCAGGCATGCCTTTAGCGCACCTCGTCTTCATCGTTGCGATGTTTACCGGCGTATACGGTGGTTTGTGCCTTCTAGCACACGCGGTACGCCGTCTGCGACGACGACACAAGCTCAAGATTCTGCGCGTCCTAGACTATGTCCTCAATGGCACCGCGGCGTCTCGGCATTATGCGATTACTACGTCATGGGGATATCAACTGGCTGCACCCTGGAGGCGACCTTAGTACGGTCGCTTTTTTCTTTGGTACAATTTTATGTGTGAGGGAACTTATCATCGGGGTCGATGAGGCGGGGCGGGGGCCCTTGGCCGGGCCGGTGGCGGTCGGAGTAGTGGCCGTACCCTTGGGGTTTGATATTTTGAGAGAGTTCCCGGGAGTGCGGGATTCTAAACTTTTGAGCGCTCAAAAACGCGAGGTTATTTTTGCCGAGGTCGAGCGCCGCTCGAGGCAGGGCGACCTGCGCTATTGCGTGCGGCTGACCCCCGCCGAGTACATCGACCGCTACGGCATCACCAAAGCGGTGCGCCGCGGTGTGTGGGGCGGCGTGCGCCGGCTCGCCGAAGCCGAGCAGTCGCTGGTGCTGCTCGACGGCCTGTTGCGTGCACCCAACGAGTATACGCAACGCACTATTATAAAAGGAGACTACAAAGTGCCGGTCATCGCACTCGCCTCAGTAGTGGCCAAGGTCACGCGCGACCGCCTGATGGAGCGCCTGAGCGAGATGTACTCCGAGTACGGGTTTGAGCAGCACAAAGGCTACGGCACCGACGCACACTATCGCGCGATTCGCGCGCACGGGCTGTGCGATATCCACCGCAAAAGTTTTTGCACAATACAAAAAACAGGAGTATAATTATTATCCAGTTGCAGGAGTTCTTACTTGCTTAGTAGCAACCGCGTAAAACAGAAACAGCTAACCTAGGGATGGAACTCGTGGGGAAGACTCCAATAGAGGAGTACTACACCGCCGCGCGCCTGCAGGGGATTATCACGTGGCGGAAGAAAAACCAAGGCAAATCCTTATGCAAAGGATTTTGCAAACATCACGGCACCGAACACTGCCCTAGACACGGCGACTTGCCGAAGAAGGGCTACTGTCCCGCGTTCCTCTTTGACGCGCAGACATTTGAAGGCGCCCAGGACCTTATCGCCGCAGACGCCAAGCGCTCCGGCATTACGCTTCAGACGTTTCTCAGAGCGTCCTAAACCACACCCCCGCCCACAGGCGGGGGCTTTTCTTTTTGGCCTTTATCCCCGACGCACAGGTCGGGGCCCCGACCGCTTGGCGCGTCGGGGTTGATATGTTATGGTAGGGCCATGGTAGTACGAATGCGCCATACGCGGTCGCAGACGGCAAATCGCCGTTCGCACCACGCGCTCAAAGCCCAAAAGCTCGCCATCTGCGAGTGCGGGGCTCCGCGCGTGTCTCACCGCGCCTGCGCCGCATGCGGGCGCTACCGTGGACGCGTCGTCGTCGACGTGGCCGGCAAGGCGTCGGTCAAGGCGGCCAAGCGTTCGAAAAGGGACAAAGCTCAGGCGTCGAAAGCTTAATAATTTCCGGAACCGTAGGTTCCGGGTCGACTGTTGAGTTTTGCATCGTTAGGCAGTGTGCGCGCGTCTGTTCTCTTACATACCCCATGGCCAATCGGCACCTTTCACGCTCCGTCGTACTCCAGACCCTCTTCGAGTGGGACTTCCGGCAATTGCCGGCGGATGCGGCCAAGGACGCGCTCGCGCGCAACGCGCACGAGTTTGCGCCCGCCGCGGGCGACTTGCCGTTTATGGAGGAGCTCCTGCAGGGTGCCTTGTCGCGCCAGTATGACCTCGACTTAATCATCGGCAAAGCCGCGCCCGAGTGGCCGGTCGACCGCATCGCGCCGGTAGACCGCAACGTGCTGCGGCTGGGGCTCTTTGAGCTTTTGTTTGCTGACCGCGGCAAGGTGCCGGCCAAGGTCGCTATCAACGAAGCCATCGAGCTCGCCAAGAGCTTTGGCGGCGAGCACAGCGGCCGGTTTGTCAACGGCGTATTGGGCGCCGTCTACAAAGAGCTCGGCGAGCCGGGCAAGGACGAGGTTTCAAAAAAGAAAAAGGACGTCCCCTACGAGCAGATGCCGGTGCAGCGGCTCGGGGGTGCGGTGGTGTATGCGCGGCAGGGCAGTGACCTCTACCTGGCGCTGGTGCACGACATCTTCGGGCACTGGACCTTGAGCAAGGGCAAAATCGGCGATGCACCCGAAATAGCAGGGGAGTCCACCGAGGAAGGCACGGTGCGGGAGATAAAAGAAGAGCTCGGCCTTGATATCAAAATAAAAGAAAAGCTCGGCGAAAACGAGTACGTCGCCAGCGACCCGGCCACCGGCAAAAAACGCAAGCACGTGACCTACTTTTTGGCCGAGGCCCCCTTCACCGAATGCAAACTTGAGCAAAAGGGCGGGCTCGACGACGCACGCTGGTTTCGGCTCAAAGACGCGCTCGATCTCAACTTCTACGAGGACATGTTTCCTATCATAGAAAAAGCGGTCCAAAAACTGACCGCACAGCCCAAGACACTTACCAAAAAAACTACCTAACACCGTGCCAAAAGATTTTCAGACATTCCAGGCGGC
>SICK01000008.1 GCA_009691465.1 Candidatus Kaiserbacteria bacterium
AAGCCTACTCGTACATCAGCCGCGTGGACGGCAAAATTATGACGCACAAGACCTGGGCCGAGTGCGAGCAGAGGGTCAAGGGCAAGAAGGCCCGCTTCAAAAAAGCGCTCTCAGCAGAAGAGGAAAAGGAAATTATCGAAGCGTTTTCATCTCGTCATTAAACAATGCAGCGCAGTAGCGCAATTTTATTATTATTGGTGGGCGTCGCGCTCGGCGCGCGAGTATGGATAGTACTTACTGCGGATGAGCAACCGTTTACCGCGACACTCGACCGCACCGCGGTGGTTGCGGGTAGGGTTGCCGACGACCCCGACCGCCGGGCGACGTCGGTGCGGGTCTTCTTTGTGGTAGATACCCTCAACACCAAGCCCGCGCACGGGACGCTCCTGGTGGCGTTGCCGCCCGGCACCGGCGTGTCATACGGGGACCGTCTGGAAGTGCGCGGGTTGGTGGAGCTGGCTGGAGCCTTCGAGACGCAAGGCGGCCGGCAATTTGATTATAAAAATTACTTGCGCGTGCGCGGGGTCAGCGCCGTTATGCAACGCGCCACCCTACGACTAAGCACTCCTGCAGGATTTTCGATACTCGGTACGTTGTTTGACCTGAAGCATGCGTTTGAAAAGTCGCTCGAGCGCTCGATACCCGAGCCGCAAGTCTCTCTGCTCGAAGGCATCTTGCTCGGTGAGCGTGGCGGGCTCTCGGCCGCCTTGCTTGCCGCGTTTGTGGCAGTAGGGCTTATCCACGTGGTGGTGCTCTCGGGCTCCAACATCTCGGTGGTCTCCGAAGGCGTCTTCCGTATGCTTGGGTTTTTGCCCCGCACGTGGGTATACGGTGTCGGCGGCGGGGTGATGGTCCTCTTTGTACTCATGACCGGCGGAGGCGCCGCATCGGTACGTGCGTTGTTGATGGGACTCATCGCGATACTGGCGCGCTACTTGCATCGCACGGTACTTGCACTGCGCATACTCATCGCCGCCGCGGTAGCTATGTTGTTGTGGAACCCGCTCCTGTTGTACGACTCGGGTTTTGTGTTGAGTATGCTGGCGACCTTTGGGTTGATTACGCTTGCACCCCACATCGAGCGGCGCATAACGCTGGTCCCCGCATGGGGGCGTTTTAATATCCGCTCGATAGTCGCGACCACCCTTGCGGTCGAGCTCTGCATTTTGCCGGCACTCCTGTATTACTCGGGCATCTTTTCGCTCCTGTCCGTCCCCATCAACGCACTGGTGTTGCCGTTTGTGCCGTTGGTGATGTTTTTTGGATTTGTATCGGGTGTGGCCGGGCTTGTACATCCGCTACTCTCTCTTATACCGGCGCTCCTCACCGACGTGTTGTTGCGTCTGGTGCTTTTTGTCGCCACTCTGTCCGCAGCAACCCCGTTTGCATCGGTGGTTGTACCCGCTTTTTCCGGGTGGGTAGCGCTTGCCGCGTACGTGCCGATCCTTGTGTGGGCTACGAAGCTATCAATGCAAAGCGCTTCTCGCACACCGACCAGTTGAGATTTTTGAAAAAAGCCTCAATATATTTTGCTTTGCCCGCTGCGCCATAATCCAGCAGGTAGGCGTGCTCCCACACGTCGAGCGCGAGGATAATAGGCAGGGTTGCAAAGTGCCCCTGGTGTTGCTCGCCAACAAACCCGGCCTGGAACTCTTTGCCGACCGGGTCCCAATAAAGGATAGCCCAGCCGGGGCCGCGCATCAGGCCTATCGCCGTAAAATATTCTTTAAAATATGAGTGATATGCTTTTTCAAACGCTTGAGCGAGCGGACCGTCTGGAGTAAGAGGAGTAGAGCCGCCCTCGAACTGCTCAAAGTAATATTCGTGCAACCGCATACCGTCAAACTCAAACGACTTGCGGCGTATCAGCTCGCTTAATGCATGTGCATTTTTTTCCGTATCGGCGGCGTACTCGACCAGCTTTGCCGATATGGCGTTAAAGTTTTTTACATAACCCTGGTAGAGTCCCAGATGTTCGTCGACCGACTTTTGTGATATCCCGTCGAGCGCGGGGAGGCTAAATGTTTTGGGTACGTATTGCATAGCTCTATTGTAGCAAATCCCTATATATTGTATAAATACGGCAGAGTTCGAGTAGGCGGGTGTCTTTAATATAGAGGGAGGGAGCCATGAAGCTCTGGCATGCGTGGGTCGCCGCAATGGTTGTGCTTGCGGCGGCGGTGTTTGCGTTCGCCCCGGTGTTTACGGCGCCGAGTGTGGCTGCACGGCCGCAGTTTGTGCCGGGCAAACGGGTCGTGATCGAGGTCGGTCAGTTTACCAGCGAGGGCACGGTCGTTTCGGTGCATTAAGGTGGGGGTACACTACTGTGGTGTACCCTTTTTCTTTTATAAAAAAGTACGTGCCGCTGCTGTTGTTTGTTATTGCGGCTTGGGCGAGCGTTACTATTTTTGTACTTTCTTTTTCTCCGCAAGGACAAGTCGAGATCGCACACGTAGAGCAGGGGATAGCCGCAGTGCTCCCGGCACGCGAGGCCCCGGTGCTCGACCTGTCGCCCGCGGTGTTTGATGCGCGCACTAAAACCACAAGTTGCCTCGTGGCCGGCGCGCTGCCCGACCATGCTTGTACGCCCGGGGCGATATTCGCCAGCACGACTCTGGAAAAAATCTGTGTGTCCGGCTACACCAAGACGGTCCGCAATGTGCCGGTAAGCCTCAAGAAAAAAGTGTATCAAGCGTACGGCGTGCCGTATCCGCAGAAGACCGGCACCTACGAGGCCGACCATCTTATCCCGCTCGAGCTGGGCGGCAGCAACGACATCGCCAACCTCTTCCCCGAGGCGGGGTCGCCGACACCCGGTTTTAAAGAAAAGGACTTGGTCGAAAACTATCTCCACAACGAAGCGTGCGCGGGGCGTGTCTCCTTGCCGCGCGCACAAGAGCAAATCGCAACCGATTGGGTTGCGGTATATAAAAAACTGACGCCCGATGATATCCGGGCGCTTAAGGCGCAATATAGCAACTGGGCTCCGAACTAATTTAAATAACCCCGGCCTTTTTGAGCGTTTTGTAGGCGCCGTTCTTGGCGATAGTGCGCAGACCCTGGGTGGATACGGTCACCGTGATGGTGCGGTTGAGCTCGGGGATGAATATGCGCTTTTTCTGCAGGTTGACCTGCTTGCGGACCTTGCCGGTGGGGTTGAACTTCGTCGCGCGGATGCGGTTGGAGTACCCGCCGGCGACGAGAGAGGTCTTTTTGGTGATGGGGCAGGATTTGGCCATAGAGTAACCGCGATATGCTACCATAGTTTCTACTGTATGCAAATCGATATTGTCTTCGGCATCGTGGTGCTCATCTTCTCTATCGTCCTGCACGAGGTGGCCCACGGCTACATGGCCGACTGGCTCGGCGACCCGACCGCGCGCCTGCAAGGGAGGCTCACCCTCAACCCCATCAACCACATCGACCCCATCGGCTCGCTCTTGCTGCCGGGTATTTTGCTGCTGACCCACGCGCCGATACTCATCGGCTACGCCAAGCCGGTGCCGTACAATCCGTACAATCTGCGCGGACGACACGCCGAAGGTCTGGTGGCGTTTGCCGGGCCCGGGACCAACATTTTGCTTGCAGTCATCTTTGGGCTCCTTATCCGCTTCGGGGCATCGCAGTTGGGGCCCGACCTCATCAACGCCTTTGCTATCATCGCGTACATCAACCTGCTGTTGGCCTTTTTTAACCTTATCCCGGTGCCGCCACTCGACGGCTCGAAGGTGCTCTCGACTCTCTTCGGACTCATTTCTCCCGCGCTGGAGCGCGGGTACGACACGTTCCGGCTCAACTTCGAGCGGCTCGGGATACTGTCCGGCACGCTCCTTATATTGGTGCTCTTTTACTATCTCTCGCCGTATTTTTCTTCAGCCTTGTTCGCCATTCTTTCGTTGTTGACCGGATTGCCGCTCTAATGCTTATACACAGGGGAGCATAGCCCTTTTTATATTGTGCTCTATAGTAGTGTTATATGAAAAATACCCGTACAGTCGTTTTAATATTGGTGGTCATCGCAGTAGCGGTGGGTGTGGTTTGGTACATGAACAAGGATACGGCGGTAGCTCCGACCTCTGACCAAGCAGGCCAGGGCGCGGCGGTCGCAAACTCTAACTCGAAGAATATTACTATTGCTACAAATCCGGCAGTGGTCGCAAAGGGCGGCAGGGCACAGCTGGTATGGTCTACGGTCGGCTTTAATACCTGCTCTATCAACGGCCCCACGCTCGACTCCAAAGTGATCTCACCGGTGCAAGGCTCGATCGACACCGGAGTGCTCTCTGCCACTTCCAACTACACTTTGAGCTGTCAGACCAAGGCCGGCAAGGTGGAGTCCAAGACCATCAGCGTCATCGTCCGCTAGTCTCTATAGTAGCCCCGACGCTAGGCGGTCGGGGTCCCGACCAGTGCGTCGGGAATTACTTGCGAAAGCACTTTACCTATAGTAAAGTGCTTTTAACGCCTTCGGGGCGTTTTCCGTTACAACAGATGGCACGACTCTCACAACTTGTCCGCAAAGGACGCACACAGCGACCGAGCAAATCCAAGTCGCCCGCACTTGGGCGCGGCTTCAACACGCTCAAAAATCGCCCCATCTTTTACCCGAGCCCGTTTAAGCGCGGCGTGTGCACCAAGGTGACGACCACAACCCCGCGCAAGCCGAACTCCGCTATCCGCAAAATCGCCCGCGTCCGTTTGACCAACGGGCAGGAGATCACCGCCTATATCCCCGGCGAGGGCCACAACTTGCAGGAGCACTCGGTGGTTATTGTGCGCGCCGGCCGCGTCAAAGACATCAACGTGCGCTACCAGATTGTGCGTGGCAAGCTCGACGCCGCGGGGCTCGACAAGCGCCGTGTCAGCCGCTCTCGGTATGGAGCGAAAGCACCAAAAGGCAAATAATATTTATGCGTCGACCAGTAAAAAATCGTAACGTCCCCGGAGTAGACCTCAAGTACGGCTCGCACCGTGTCGAGAAGTTTATCAACTCGGTCATGTGGGACGGCAAAAAGTCGACCGCCCGGGCGGTGGTCTATGACGCGTTCGAAATCATCAAGGAAAAAGCAAAAACCGAAACGCCGCTCGATGTGTTTGAGACCGCCATCCGCAACGTCGGTCCTGCGATGGAAATCCGCTCGCGCCGTGTCGGCGGGGCCAACTACCAGGTGCCCCGCGAGGTGCGCCCCGAGCGCAAGCAGGCGCTCGCGTTCCGCTGGATACTCAACGCCGCCCGCAATGGGAAAGGCAAGCCGATGGCACAAAAACTCGCCACCGAACTCATGAACGCGGCCAACAACGAAGGCTCTGCTATAAAGAAGAAAGAAGACACGCTCCGCATGGCCGAGGCCAACAAAGCCTTCGCCCACTTTGCTTGGTAGGTGGTTTGCTCGTTTCACTAGAAAGTAGTACAAATAATTGTAGTACTCTCGCAGGAGACACCTATGGGAAAATATCCTTGGTTCGTACTGACCGCCGCCCCCAGCTACTGGCTCATGGTGGCACTCGGCCTTGTCGTGTTCGTTGCCGCTGTTCTAGCATCCCTGTAGCACCCCGCACGAGCGGGGCCTTTTCTTTTTGGCCGCTCTTATATATAGTAGGGGCAACGCCTTTGGCGGTTTTCTTTTACCCCAGCTTACATGAACCGGGACTACCCCCTCGAAAAACTTAGGAACTTCGGTATTATCGCGCACATCGATGCGGGCAAGACCACCACGTCTGAACGCATTTTGTACTACACCGGCTCACAACACAAGATAGGCGAGGTGCACGAGGGCGAGACCACGACCGACTGGATGGAGCAGGAGCGCGAGCGCGGCATCACTATCACCGCCGCGGCTATTACCTGTTTTTGGACACGCACCAATGAGCCCGACAAAAAAGACCTCGCAAAAAAGTTCCGCTTCAACATCATCGACACGCCGGGCCACATCGACTTTACCGTCGAGGTCAAACGCTCTATGCGCGTTTTGGACGGCGCAGTCGTCGTGTTTGACGGCGTTGCGGGTGTAGAGCCGCAATCCGAAACCAACTGGCGCTACGCCGACGAGGCAGCAGTACCGCGCGTCTGCTTTATCAACAAGATGGACCGCATGGGCGCATCGTTTGAAAAATCCTACGCTTCTATTCTCGACCGTCTCACCAAGTACGCCGTACGCATGCAGCTCCCCATCGGCGCCGAGGGCGACTTCGACGGTGTCGTCGACTTGCTCACCATGAAGGCGTACAAGTTTGAGGGCGAGATGGGCAGTGTAGTGACCGAGTACGAAATCCCCGAGAACCTCAAAGCAGATGCGGCCAAGTATCATGCCGAACTGGTAGAAAAAATCGTCGAGCACGATGACGAGCTCATGACCTCGTACCTCGACGGCAAGGAGCCCACCCTTGAGCAGCTTAAACAGACCCTGCGCAAGGCGGTCATCGCCAACAAAATCTTCCCCGTCTACACCGGCAGCGCTCTCAAAAACAAAGGCGTGCAACTGGTGCTCGATGCGGTGGTCGACTTCCTGCCCTCACCGCTGGACATGCCGCCTATCAAGGGCATCAACCCGCACACCGGCGAGGAGGTCGTGCGGCACGCCGACGATAGCGAGCCGTTTACCGCGCTCGCCTTCAAACTCCAGGCCGACCCGTTTGTCGGCCAGCTGACCTTCTTCCGCGTATACTCGGGCACCATCGAAGCCGGCTCCTATTTGTACAACTCGACCACCGGCTCTAAAGAGCGCCTCGGCCGCATCGTGCGCCTGCAGGCCAACGAGCGCGAGGAGGTCAAAAAAGTTTTTGCCGGCGAGATAGCCGCCGCGGTGGGGCTCAAAGATACCCGCACCAGCCACACGCTCTGCGACGAGGCCAATCCTATACAACTCGAGCAGATCAAATTCCCCGAGCCGGTCATCAGTTTGCGCATTGAGCCGAAGACCAAGGCCGACCAGGAAAAGATGGGCATGGCGATGAAAAAGTTGGCCGACGAGGACCCGACGTTTAAAGTATCGACCGACCCGGAAACGATGGAGACGCTCATCGCGGGCATGGGCGAGTTGCATCTCGAGATTTTGGTCGACCGCATGAAGCGCGAGTTCGGCGTCGAGGCCAACGTCGGCAAGCCGCAAGTGGCGTACCGCGAGACTATCACCGCGCCTGCCGAGGCAGAAGGGAAGTACATCAAACAGACGGGCGGCAAGGGTCAGTACGGCCACGTGCGTTTGCGGCTGAAGCCCTTGGAGCCCGTCGACCCCGACAAAAAAGTTTCTAAAAATACCACGCGCGAGGACCACTTTGAGTTCATCAACTCGATCAAGGGCGGCGTGGTGCCCAATGAATTTATAGGCCCGGTGGAGAAGGGTGTGCGCGAGGCGATGGAGCGCGGCTTTGTCGCGGGCTTTAAGATGGTCGACATCTCGGTCGAGCTGTACGACGGCTCGTATCACGACGTCGACTCATCCGAAATTGCGTTTAAAATCGCGGCATCGATGGGCTTCCAAGAGGCGGTGCGTCAAGCCAAACCCGTGCTGCTTGAGCCGATTATGAAAGTCGAGGTGGTGGTACCCGAGAAGTTTATGGGTGATATCACCGGCTCGCTCAACTCTAAACGCGGACAAATCGAAGGTATGGATGAACGCGGATTGGCCCGTGCGGTCAAAGCAAAAGTCCCGCTGTCCGAGATGTTTGGCTACACTACCGCGCTGCGCTCAATGACCGAAGGCCGCGCCAGCTTCACCATGGAGTTCGACCACTACGAAGTCGTCCCGCCCAACGTCGCTCAAACGATCATCGCGGGCAGAAAATAGGGATATACTAGGGGCATGTTGCACGCCATCGGCGCCTTTTTTGCGAGCATCGGACTTGTAGTGGCCGGCTGGTTCGGACATGCGCCCGCGGCGCTACCTGGAGAATATTCTCTCCCCACACCGGAGCAATCCTCCGTTGTTTCTGAAGAGGCTCCGCACGCAGTGTCCCCAACTGCTAGCAGTACGGTTGACGTGAGGAAGTCGACAAAACAAAGCGTCGCTGTGCCTCCTCGTACGACCGCACCAAGTCTTTATGACGGGCAGATCAAGACTCCCACCTGCTCGATCTCCGTCTTGGGGTCGCCCGCGGTGCTGGGTGGCAAATATACTCTTTTCTGGTCGAGCGAGAACGCCGACTACATGACGGGCATTGCCACCAAGGCACACTGGAAGCCCACCGGCTCGCTCACGGTCGGCACTATCAGCATCGGCAAGCGTACCTACACGCTCACATTCTTCGGCAAATCGGGTCGCGCGGTGTGCATGATCACTGCCGAAATTTTGCCGCCACCCATACAGCAAGCTACAGTCGCCGGTGCGCCTGCGCCGACATGCTCCCTCTCGACGGATAAAAAAGACCTCCTGTTAGGAGAGCCGTTCTTGCTGACATGGACCAGTATCAACGCGCGCACGATGAAGGGGCTCGAGCAGGTCGGCAACTACGCACTTAATGGAAGCGAGAGCGTGACGCCTATTACTGCTGGGCCGCGCTCCTATGCACTGACGTTCGTGGGCGATGGCGGGAGTGTCAACTGCATCGCGAACGTCACCGTGACCGCCCCCAATAGTCCCTTTGCCGACATAAATACCACTCGGCTCTCCACCAGCAACTCCTCACCGACTCTGACCGGTGACGCGTATCATCTCGGATCTGCCCGGCTCACCCTCTCGCTCAGCAACCCCAGCGGGAGCGTGACCTACCTTGGCTACCCGCAGCTAAGTGCCGATGGAGGGTGGACACTCACCATCGACCGCAAGCTCAATCCCGGCAGCTACGCCGTGCAAGTATATGCCGACGAGGCGCTCCTAACGACAGACGTGCTCACTATTTTGGCGCAATAAATTTCCTCCCCGACTGTCGCGCAGACCATCATCGCCGCAAGAAAGTAGAGATATACTTTAGGGGTATGTCTGTGACTCTCAAGCTTGCGCTCGGCGCTCTACTTTCGGCACTTATCATTTGGGGCGGTGTTGCGGTAGTGGAGCGTCAGCGGGGATCGGGGAAGGAAGTTGTCCGGTATCAGTCGGACCCTCAAATTGTTCCGCAAGAGCAAAAAGATATCCCGTTTAAAGATATTTTTGATAGCGCATCGAGTTCGTCGGTGTATCCGGCAGGGTTTACCGATAAATACGGGTTTCGTATATTTTATACTCAAAAAGACAGTGAGTGTTCCTCCCCAGGACTTTCTGAGGAAAAGGTAGTCGCGATGGCAGGGAAAGCCGGATTAAGGAAGCCGGATTCATCCGGGTATCTTAGCTACTGGGAACTATCTATAAAAAAACTCAAGAAGCCGGACCCGCTTCATCAGCCGCCTCTGGCTTGTGCGTGGGTAGTGGCCAATTACGAAAGTGGCTCCGACTACGGTGTATCGTTTTTCAACGATGTCGTCATTCTCGATGTGCCACAGAAGGAGTATGAGCGCATAAAAAAAGTTGATTGTGCATTAAAGGATACACCAGGACTTGCCGGCTTCGGAACCACATATTGTGCCCCACAAGGGATGCTTGCTCTTTTCCTGTCTGCTAACCCGCCCAGATCTACCCCCACTGAGTAGATTATTCTCCCAATTGCACCAAGGGACTTCCACGCGGAAGTAGGGCTCTGTAACTTCATTGCATCTTACCCGTCTTTGTCTATATAGTAGAGGCCTAGTACTAACTCTACTTTATATACTATGAAAAAACTCATTGGGCTTGTGGCGGGCTTTCTTATCCTCGCAGTAGCATTGCCGGTCTTTGCACAGACCAGCTATCCGACCATGATGCCGATATATGCAGTGCAGTGCCCCCAACTCTGGAGCAACCTCGTGCGCGGCAGCAGCGACTACACCACCCAAGGCCAAGTCACACAGCTGCAGCAATTTTTGAGCACGCGCTACTACCAGCCGGTCACCGGCTACTTTGGTGCGATGACCTGGGCTAACGTCGCGCGGTTTCAGCGTGAGCAGGGACTCTGGCCAATCACCGGCGGTGTGGGACCGCTGACCCGCGCGGCGATAGCGCGCCTCTGCGCCCCCACGCCTATCCCGCCCTATCCGACCTACAATGCGCCGAGCATCACCTCGGTGAGCGGGCCCACGCAACTGACCGTGGGTCAAAGCGGCACCTGGAGCGTGAGTGTCACCGACGCATCACAATATCTTAGCTACTCGGTCGTGTGGGGCGACGAGCAACCGTACCCGTATCCGATGCCGGCCGCTGCACCCCAGGCCGTCTCCAGCTCGGGCACCCTGTCCCACACCTACACGCAGGCGGGGACCTATACCCCCCGCTTTACGGTGACCAACGGCTATGGACAGTCCGCGACCGGTAGTGCAACCGTCGTCGTAAGCGGCGCCCCGACTCCCCCCACCGGGACCTTCTACCTTGGTACCGCCTTTAATCTAGCGGTCGGCCAAACCGTGCTGCAGTACCAAGGACAAATCTCGGTTAGGCTAAATGGCGTTGCAATTCCTGGTTACATCGTCTCATATCCGTATCCACAATCGCCCCTCTCTGCCAGCGTTACACTCGGCCAGTCCTGCCCTCCGGGTCTCTACTGCGCTGCGTTCTACTATCCGGAACAAACGGTCTCTCTGGTGGTAGGGCAATCCACCACCTTTCAAGGGCGTACGGTGACGCTGACCGGACTTACCGAGTCGGTGGCCACTCTCATGGTGCAGTAAGGCCACTTATCCACACCTCTCGCTTTGTGGAGAGGGAAGTGGTGTAGAGTACGAAGCAACAGGGTACCTAGCGAAAGCTAGGTGCCCTCTCTTCGTATTTATAAGCAGCTTTATTTAAAACTCTATGATCAGTCAGGCTCTCTCGCTCCGCTCGCTGCAACTCCAGGTAAAGATTTGTTTCGTGACGCTTTTTGCGGCGGCCGCTTTGTTTGCTATGCCGCATCCGGCCCAGGCGGCGCTCAACGAAACGCAAATACAGGCCATTATCGTACTTTTGCAATCGTTCAACGTAGATGCGGCGACGGTAAACAACGTCAGCGATATTTTGCATGGCGTCACCACAAACTCTTCTCAAACGCCAACGTGTACTATGAGCGTTTCAGCCAGTCAGGTTGCCGTAGGACAGTCGTTTACGGTGAGCTGGACAACCCAGAACGCCACGACGGCCAATCTCAATCTCAACCCGACCTTTGGCGCGGTCTCTTTGCAGGGCTATCGAACGGCCACCTACGGTGAACCGGCAGGACAAAAGACTCTGACACTTAATGTCACCGGGACAGGCGGCTCAACCGGCAGTTGCTCGGCGACAGTCACCGTGACCTCCTCATCGACCACTGGAGATAGCCTCACTACTTCTGCTATCACCGCCAGCAGCAACAGTTCGAGCGATACGCGCGCGGTCAACGCTCAGTTTGCCACCAACGACTGCTCATCTGCTGGCCTGCAGATCGACTGGGGAGACAACAGCGCGCGCAATACCGTAGTACTCGGCACCAACCAGTGCGGGGGTGCTGCGATAGCTCCGTCGATGGTCAACGTACAAAACGGCCACATCTACTCTGCATACGGGACGTACACTATTAAACTCTACAAAGGAAGCTCACTCCTTTCGTCGGTGACGTATGTGGCCACGGCCCCTGCCGGCTACTCGACGCTGACCGGCTCTGTGTCCGGCACCACCGTCACCGCCACGTACACCAACCTACCTTCAAACTCGTACCTCGAACTCATCAATCAATCGAGCGGTACCGTGACGACGGTCTCCACGGGCCTTTCGGGGGGCGGCACCGCAACAAAAACGTCGGTCGCCGCGGGTACCTACAAACTGCGGGTCAAGCAGTCTATCTCGGGCGCAGTTGACCCGGTTATTGTCGAAAGCAGCTCGGTCACGGTGAGCGGCAGCGACAGCGCCGCGCCGACCACAAGCTCGCTTACGGTGGAAAATAATTCATCCTCCAACACCCGCGCGGTCAACGCCAAGTTTTCTACCAACGACTGCTCATCTGCTGGCCTGCAGATCGACTGGGGGGACAACAGCTCGCGCAGTACCATAATACTCGGCACCAACCAATGCGGCGGCGCTGCGATAGCGCCGTCGATGGTCAATGTACAAAATGGCTACATCTACGCTGCATACGGGACGTACACCATCAAACTCTACAAAGGCTCGACGCTCCTTTCGTCGGTGAGCTACACGGCGACCGCACCGCAAGCGTCCGCATCGTTCGACTTCCTCGCCGCATACTCGGAGTCCTTCAACAATAACCTTGCAGCGGTCGGCATCGGCATCATCGACGTTCCTTTTACCATCCTCACTGATGCGTTGGGCGACCTCTTCTACAGCGCCGGTATCTACTAACAGTGGCTCAGCCAAGCTGGGTGGAGTTGCGCAATTTGTAGGCTCTGATAGTATGTACCCCAATGCACTAGGGCGTGCTTTCCTGTGCTCGAATATTAGTTATTAGTAGTAGAAATAATATTATTTATGGCAACTTTTGAACGTTCTAAGCCGCACCTCAACGTCGGCACCATCGGTCACGTCGACCACGGCAAGACGACGCTCACGGCGTCTATCCTCCATGTGCTTGATATGGCCAAGGGTCAGGGCTACGGTGCGCGCGTCGAAGGAGTCGACGGCATCGACAACGCTCCCGAGGAGAAGGCGCGCGGCATTACTATCGCGCTGCACCACTCCGAGTACGAGACGCCCAACCGCCACTACGCGCACATCGACGCGCCGGGCCACGCCGACTATATTAAGAACATGATCACCGGTGCCGCCCAGATGGATGGCGCCATTCTCGTGGTTGCCGCAACCGACGGCGCGATGCCGCAGACCCGCGAGCACATTCTGCTTGCCCGCCAGGTCGGCGTGCCGAAAATCGTCGTCTTCCTCAACAAAGTAGACATGGTTGATGACAAGGACCTCGTCGACCTCGTCGAAGAGGAGGTCAAAGAGCTCCTGGTCAAGCAGGGCTACACCGATGCCCCGGTCATCCGCGGCTCGGGGCTCAAGGCTTTGGAAGCCAAGACGCTTGATGACGAGTGGGCCAAGAAAGTCCTTGACCTCGTCAACACGCTCGACACCTACATCCCCATGCCGACCCGCGAGTTGGACAAGCCCTTCCTTATGCCGGTTGAAGACATCTTCTCGATTGAAGGTCGCGGCACGGTAGTGACCGGCCGCATCGAGCGCGGTGTGGTCAAAGTCGGCGAGGAAATCGAAATCGTCGGTCTCCAGCCCACCACCAAAACCACCATCACGGGTATCGAAATGTTTAACAAGCAACTCGACCAGGGCCAGGCCGGCGACAACGCAGGCATACTCCTGCGTGGTACTGCCAAGGACGACATCCACCGCGGCCAGGTGTTGGCCAAGCCGGGTTCCGTTATGCCCCACACCGAGTTTGAAGGCGAGGTATACATCCTCAACAAAGAGGAGGGTGGCCGCCACACGCCGTTCTTCTCCGGCTACAAGCCGCAGTTCTACGTCCGCACGACCGACGTCACCGGCGAGGTGACCCTGGCCGCCGGCACGGAGATGGTGATGCCGGGCGACACCGTGACCTTCAAGGTCAAGCTGGTGGCACCCGTGGCGCTCGAGGCTCAGACGCGCTTTGCAGTCCGCGAGGGCGGCAAGACCGTCGGCGCCGGCGTCGTCACGAAAATAATCGCGTAATTCTAAGAAATAAAAAAGAAAGGGCCCCGCAGTAATGCGGGGCTTTTTCGTACCTTCAAGTTATTAGACGCAACCCATCGCTTTGGGGACGCCAGGGTTGAACCCCTTGGGTCGGTATCGTTCAGGTAACCCCAAGTCGAGAAGGTCAAGTGCATCGAGTCTGTACGCTTGCGCATGCTTCCACGCAAGCGCATATTCGCCACGATCTCGTGCCTCCTTGGCGAGACGCACGCCGGCCTCGTGATTCATAGCCGTCTTGGCGATTTGGTCCGAAGTTCGGTACACCATTTGGATATCCTCCGTTGCAACTAGACTCTATTTAGCATGTATTTTTGAAGAGAGCAATTGTGTAACTGGACGGTTGCTTTTTTCAAATAGATGTCGCATACTCGATAGCGTTCTTATTATCACTGTAAGCGTAAGCTAATCGGGTATAGGTTACCTCGACCAAAGTGGAGAGGAGAACTAGATCCAAACAAGTATGGCTACCGAACCAAAAGAAAAGAAGGTAACAAAGCCCCGCTCTAAAAAAGCGGCGGTCGCGGTGTCGCAGAAGCTGCGCATCAAGGTGCGCGCCTATGAGCACAAAGTGCTCGACGCGTCGGTCAAGCAGATACTCGACACCGCACTGCGCTACGACGCCAAAGTCGCGGGCCCCATTCCTCTGCCGACCGAGATAAAAAAGTATACGGTCAACCGCTCGACGTTCATCTACAAAGACGCACGCGAGCAGTTTGAGATGCGGATCCATAAACGTATCATCGATATCCTCGACCCGACGCCCAAAGTGATCGAAGCCCTGACCAACCTCTCGCTCCCGTCCGGAGTCACCATAGACGTAAAAATGGCCTAGTAAAAGATTCCAAATGAAAAATCCCGCTCAAACTGAGCGGGATTTTTCATGCTAAAGTTAGGATATGAAAAAGGCCCTCCTGATTTTGGTTGCTGCACTAGTCGTCCTCTGGGTAGTAGATGTGGGGTTAGTCTCGTGCAGTGAGTTTGGTTTTAGACTTAAAGGGCAGACGCTGGAGGTCGATCTTGCAAACTGCATCACCCCTCGGGGAACGCCGGAGGCGGTTATGCCCTGGTATGGGCCCATCTTCAACTTTCTATAGCTTTTCTTGCCTGAACAGCCGCCTAATAAGCAGCAAAACAATATAGCTATAAACTCACGACCGTGAGACTATTGCTATTTACCTGGTATGCTTTAGGGATGGGAGAGATAGAAAGAGGGGTACGGGCCCGGGTACGACGGTCCAAGATCAACAATGCTATCATCGGCGCTCTTGCGGTGAGTGGCGGGCTTGCGGTTGCACTGGTCGCGCCGAATGTCTTGGGAGTGCTTGGGCGAGTGATAAATGCTCAACGCAGGCAAAGTCTGCAACGCTCGTTCTCAAAGCTTATACAGCACGGGTATGTGGTTCTAGAACAGGGACCGCACGGTAAACGCGCCCGGCTAACAGCCAAAGGAGACAAGTTTGCCGCTCTATTGGGGGAAGGGAAGTTGCGGCCTAAGCAACCCAAAAATTGGGATAAAAAATGGCGGCTACTTATTTTTGATATCCCCGAGCGGCGCCGAAAAGACCGCGACCAGATCCGCGCGACGCTGGTGAGCATCGGTTTTTATCGACTACAGGATAGTGTATGGGTCTATCCTTACGACTGTGAAGATCTTATAACATTGCTCAAGGTTGACTACCGCATCGGAAAGAATCTTCTGTACGTCGTAGCCGATGCCATAGAACATGATGTAGTGCTCCGTTCCCACTTTGGCCTCTAATAGCTATAACCTCACGGTCGTAAGATTATTGCTATTTCAATTCCAAAAACTTCTCGCACGAGGAGCTTTTTTGTGTATGTGGACAAGTTTAATAGGTAGATAGGGGAGGGTATGAGATGCTGGCTCAAAGCACATCTACAACGGAGGAGCCAGTGAGCTATATAGACCAAAGCGTCTTTGACTCAATACGAACGCGGCTATCGTTCAACCAACAGGTGCGCTTCAAACGCGGCGCATTAACCCAAGACTTCGACCGGCAACAGGGAGAAGTCTTTTTTGGCAATCTCAAACAGGCCGAGTTCGAGGCCCTGCCGCTGCGTAGCAAGCGCAAAGGGGGCCCGGCACGGATTACTCGGATACTAAGCGAGACAGTCAAAGGCGTTACGCGAGTGTTCGTCCCCACGTATGAGGAGCTCTACAAAGAAAAGGATTACTTCGAGGTCTACGTGCACACCGCAGAGCTCCATGACCTCGGCATCGAATATTAGTCACGAGTCCGGCTGTTGCCCGACTCGTTTTTTGTGTACCCCTCGCGCGGGGGATTTTTTCGTGTTAGGGTGTCCGCAGATCGTAGTGAGGGGGATATGATGGCTCACGAATCTATCCACGGACCGTGCCGTTGCCTTTTGTGCTCGCTTCCTAGACGGGAGGTGTCAAAAAACTGGCTCTCGCGCCTGTTTGATGCACTGTTCGGACTCCGCCCAGCGCGTCATAGCGCCGGGGCTTTTTCTTGCATAAAAAAGGGGGGTAGGGTATAGTCCATCCAACGCAGAAATAGCGTTGGCCACGTCCCCTCGGGGACCAATAGACAACTATGAAGTTTATCCTTGGAACAAAGGGCAAGATGACGACTGTATTTACCGAAGACGGTAGGTCTTTTGCCGCTACCGTTGTGGTTGCTACTCCCAACATCGTCACCCAAATTAAAACTGCCGAAAAGGAGGGCTATGCGGCGATGCAAGTGGGTGCGGGCGATACCAAAGAAAAGCGCGTCAACAAAGCGCAGTTTGGCCACGCCAAGGGCAAGGCCCTGCAGCACTTCCGCGAGTTGCGTCCGCGCGCGGCCACGCGCGGTGGCGAGGTGGAAGCAGCCTTCCCTGAAGTGGGTTCGGTGGTCGATGTATCGACCTTTGCGGTGGGCGACCAGGTTACCGTCTCGGCAATCTCAAAAGGCAAAGGCTTTCAGGGCGTCATCAAGCGCCACGGATTTCATGGCGGGCCTCGCTCGCATGGTCAAAAACATTCCGAGCGCTCACCGGGCTCTATCGGCGGCTCTGGCGGCCGCGCGGGTGGCCGCGTCGCCAAGGGGATGCGCATGGCCGGCCGCATGGGCTCTGACCGCGTATCGGTGCGCAACCTCAAAGTGTTGCAAGTGCTGCCCGAGACTAATGAGCTCCTGATTTCGGGTGCCGTCCCGGGTCGCAAAGGGACACTCGTAGAAATCCGCGGATAAACACTATGGAAACTAAACTTTACAACATTGAAGGCAAGGAGGCGGGGAAGATGACCCTTCCGGAGAACCTCTTTGGCTTGCCGTGGAACGCCGACTTGGTACACCAGGTGGTCGTTGCGATGCAGGCCAATGCACGCCCCAATGTCGCCAACACCAAGGACCGCGGACAGGTACGCGGCGGCGGCAAGAAGCCCTGGCAGCAGAAGGGCACCGGCCGCGCGCGCCACGGCTCGAGCCGCTCGCCGATCTGGAAGGGTGGCGGTGTGACGCACGGCCCGAAGGCCGCAAAAATATATGCTCAAAAAATAAACCGCTCTATGGCGGCCAAGGCACTCTTGACCGTGCTGTCGCGCAAGTATAAAGACGGCGAGGTTATTTTTGTCGACTCGCTCGAGATGCAGGCTCCTAAAGCATCCGCAGGCAAGGCGGTGCTCTCGGCCCTGGGCAAGCACTTCCACGGCCTTTCCAAAAAGAAAAACGCCGCACTCATCGCGCTCCCGGTGCGCCACACCCCGACCATCAAGAGCTTCCAAAACTTCGGCAACATCGCAGTCGAAGAGGTCCGCAACCTGAACCCGCTTTCTATCATGTCGGCCAAGTATCTCGTTATTGCATCCCCGAAGGACGCGATAGAGATATTGGGCAAGAAGACTACCTCGACCAAGCTCGGTACAAGCAAATAATTTTATGCACAAGCACACCGGACAAATACTTATATCCCCCCGCGTCACCGAAAAGGGCGCCTACCTGGCCGAAGGGGGAGCCTACGCTTTTAACGTTGCAAAAAACGCGTCCAAAAAGCAGATAGCCGCCGCGATACAAGAGGTCTACAAAGTGTCGCCCCGCAAAGTCACCTTGCTGCGCGTCCCGCGCAAGCGCGTGATGACGCGCGGCACCAACAAAACCGGCATGACCGCCGGCGGCAAAAAAGCCTACGTCTTTCTTAAAAAGGGAGACAAGATAGAATTGGCCTAAACAATCGTATGAAATCCTACAAACCCTACACAGACTCGCGCCGCCATATGACGACCGTCACCTTTAAGGGGAAGGTCACCACCAACGAGCCGCACAAGGCGCTCACGCGCGGCGGCAAGCGCGGCGTGGGCCGCAACAATGCGGGCCGCATCACCGTGCGCCACAAGGGTGGCGGGCACAAGCGCCTGTTCCGCGATGTGGACTTCGGCTACAAAAAGACCGTCCCCGCTATTGTGGAGACCGTCGAGTACGATCCGCATCGCTCCGGTTTTATCGGCCTCCTGCTCTATCGCGACGGCGAACGCCGCTACGCACTTTTGCCGAAGTCGGCTAAGGTGGGGGCTACCATCGAGACCTCCGAGACCGCTCCGGCGACCCCGGGCAACCGCATGCCGCTCAACAAAATGCCCATCGGCTCGTTTATCTACAACGTAGAGCTCAAACCGGGCAACGGCGGCAAACTCGCGCGCTCGGCCGGCACCTATATAGAGCTCATCGCGCGCGACCAGGGCTATGCCGACCTCAAAATGCCGTCAAGCGAAATCCGCAAGGTGCTGGAGAATTGCTGGGCCACGCTGGGCGAAGTGTCCAACGACGAGCATCATCTGCGCACGATAGGGAAGGCGGGTCGCTCGCGCTGGCTCGGGATACGGCCGACGGTACGCGGTACCGCAATGAACCCGGTTGACCACCCGCACGGCGGCGGCGAGGGCCGCCAAGGCCGCGGACTGCGCCGTGCCAAATCGATGTGGGGAAAGCCGACCGGCAAGGGTCAAAAGACCCGCACGCCGAAGAAGTACTCCAACTACCTCATCGTCTCCCGCCGCAAAGTCGGCAAGCGCGGCCAGCAGCAGTAAAGCTTGCGTAGGTAGGCACTTTGCGGTACATTGTTTGCAACCCCCGCGAGGGGCATTTCATTTGAGCACATGGCACGATCACTTAAAAAAGGACCCTACGTCGACGAAAAGCTCCTCAAGAAGATTGAGGGCAAAAAGCCGCAAACTGCGGAGGTGATTAAGACGTGGGCGCGCCGCTCGCAGATCGCCCCCGAGATGGTGGGCTTTAAGTTCGGCGTGTACAACGGCCTCAAGCACATCGATGTCTTGGTGAGCGAAGACATGGTCGGGCATCGCCTGGGCGAGTTTTCTCCCACCAAGAAGTTCGTCCGCCACGGCGGCAAGATGCAGAAGGAGATGGAGACCAAGGCCAAAGAGGGCGAGATAGCCGCGGCACAGGCCGCGAAAGCAGCCGCTGATGCAGCGGGCGCCAAGAAAGCCGCTCCGGCAAAATAATATGACTGTCGCATCCGCAAAACTTTCTAACTACCGCCAAGCGCCCCGCAAGGTGCGCCTTATTGCCGACTTGGTGCGCGGCAAATCGGCCGACCATGCGCTTGCGCTCCTTTCGATGCTCCCCAAGCGCGGCAGCGAGCCCATGAGCAAATTGATCAAGTCGGCAGTGGCCAACGCCAAGACCGGGGCCACCGAGCTCTACATTTCTAAAATCGAGGTCAACGGCGGGGTCGTCTTTAAGCGCATGATGCCGCGCGCGCGCGGCAAAGGCGCGCAGATCAAAAAGCGCACGAGCCACATCACTCTTTCTTTGGACAAAAAATTGCCCAAGAAAGAGAAATCCCAAGCATCAAGCACCAAATCTCAAAGCTAAATCTTTATGTCTAAAGTCGTACATCCATTTGCACACCGCCTCGGGACTATCCGCGATTGGCGCCACCGCTGGTTTGCCATCGGCCCCGCCTATTTGGAAAATCTTAAGACCGGGGTCCTCCTGCGCGAGTTCCTCCAGAAAGAGCTCAAGGGTATGTACGTAGGCGGCATCGAGCTGGAGCGCAGCACCAAGCAGCTGCGCGTCATCGTCAAAACCAGCCGCCCCGGCCTTATCATAGGCAGAAGCGGCGAG
>SICK01000009.1 GCA_009691465.1 Candidatus Kaiserbacteria bacterium
TTGAGCGCCCATCGCTGGAACAGCATCCACTTTACCGCCGCCTGGAACTGGGGGAGTACTTTTCTGCCCCAGCCAAACGAGCCCAGAAAGCTCTCGGCCTTGCGCACGGATGTCGAAATAAGAAACATGCGGGAGTTAGAGCGTGGTCGTCGGGGGGAGATGCAGCTCCTCGAACGGGAGCTGCAGGTCGATACGCGGCAACCCGAGCATCTCGAGTATGGCGTTGGCGATGGTCACTTTGGTCGGGTACCAAAACTCGCTCAACGAAGGCGGCGTAGGGCACGGCACATCGGGTGCGGCAAGCCCGCGTGGTGCATCGACAAATCCGACACGGCTCTGCGCGGCTTTACTGATGACCTCGGAGCCGACGCTGAATGCGCCGTTGGTAGTGTCGACCGTCAGCAGACGGCCGGTCTTTTGTACCGATGCATGGATAGTAGCGTGGTCAATAGGGTTTATGCTCACGAGGTCGATCAACTCGACGCGCTTCTTGTGCTCGCCCAACAGCTCGAGTGCTTGTCGCGCCGTGTAGAGTGCGTCGCCGTAGCCAACCACCGTAATGTCGCTCCCCTGCTGTACTACCTGCGCTTTATCGAGCGGCACCTGGTACATTGCCTCCGATACTTCTTCTTTGATCCCATACAGCCAGCGCGACTCGAGCATAACCACCGGGTTTTTGTCGCGTGCGGCGGCAATAAGCAAGCCCTTGGCCATCGCAGGCGACGAGGGCACCACGACTTTTAGCCCCGGCACGCTACCAAAGAGCGAGTAGAGCGCCTGGCTGTGCTGTGGGCCGTTGCCCCACTGCCGACCGATAACGATGCGAAAGATAATCGGGACCGGTCCGCCGCCGCCGAACATATAGTTCCACTTTGCTGCCTGCGTAAATATCTGGTCCGCCGCAAGGAGGCTAAACTCGACCCGGTCATGATGGACAATGGGGTGCAGGCCCGCAATGGCCGAGCCGACCGCAAGGCCGGTCAGTGCCGCTTCAGAGGTCGGGGTGTCGAGGATGCGGTCCGGGTACTTCTGCTTAAGACCGTTGGTGGTGCCTCCCGCGCCCTGCGGCACACCGAGCCCGATGACATAGACAGACGGGTCCTTCGCCATCACCTGGTCGGTGGCTTCGCGTATAGCGTCGGCGGTTTTGAGTATGCGGTCTGACATATTATTCGTAGAAGACATCGGTAAACATCTCTTCCTGTTGTGGATACGGCGACGCCTTGGCAAACTCGATAGCCTCGCGCACCTCACGACGCGTCGCTTCCTCCAGATCTTTTATCTCTGCTTCTGTGCTCCCCGCCTTTACGAGTTCGGCACGCATGAGTTTCATGCTGTCGCGCTCCAGCCGGCGCTCCAGCGTGTCCTCGCGGCGCAGCCCTTGTTTGTCATCCATGAGCGGAGTCGAGTGTGCCATGTGCCGATAGACTAGGCACTCCAATACTGCAGGGCCGCCACCAGCGCGGATGCCCTTGAGCAACTCGGCCGCCTTCGTAGATACATCATTAAAATCGTTGCCGTCGGCGCGCAGGTACGGCAACCCAAAACCCTTTGCAATGGTGGCGATGTCGTACTTCTTGCCACGGCGCTCATTGATGTTTGAGTTGACCGACCAAGTGTTGTTCTCGATCACCAAGAGGAGCGGCAGCTCGTACAGTGCCGCGAGGTTGTACGTCTCGTACACCACGCCTTCTTCCGAAGCGCCGTCACCCATAAAGCCCACGGCGACCCCTCCTTTTTTATTATATTTTTCCTCAAACGCGACACCGGCCGCGAGCGGGACCGCACTGCCCAGGAGCGGTGTTGAGCCGACGAAATTTACCGACTTGTCTATCATGTGCATCGAGCCGCCCTTGCCGCGCGCGGCGCCATTGCTGCGGCCCAACAGCTCGCACACCATGCGCTTAAGATCGCCACCTTTGGCCAAGTAGTGTCCGTGCGAGCGGTGGGTGGAGAGCACCTTATCATCAGGGTTGAGTTGCGAACAGACGCCCACGCCGACGGCTTCTTGTCCGACATAAAAGTGCACCATCGAAAAGAGCTTCTCATCGAGGTAAAGCTGCACGAGTTCCTCCTCTGCAACACGCAGAAGCAACATGCGTTTATAGGCGTCGAGTAGTGTCATAGGATTAGAAGTCAATAAGGATGCGCGCCGCTTTACCGGACCGCAGGAGGTCAAGCGCCTCGTTGATACCGTCGAGTTTTACGCGGTGCGTAATAAGGTCCTCTACCTGCAGTGCGCCGCTTTTGTGCAGCGTAAGGTAACGGGGGATCTCTTCGTGCGGCTCAAATCGACCACCCTGCGTTGCTTTGATGGACTTCCCCTCGCCGCCGAAGAGATGCACTGCGTTGGTGAGCTCGATAGTCTCGCCCGGCTTGGGCTGACCAAGCAGGATAAAACGGCCTTTGCCCGAAAGCAGCGGCAGGGTCGTCTCGATGGCCCGCTTTGCTCCCGAAGTGTCGATAATAACATCGACGTCGCGCAACTGCACCCCAGCAAGAGCCGTCGCGACATCCTCGGTGGCGGCGTTGATATAGAGGTCGGCGCCCAGCCCTTTGACCCAGTCGCGCTTATGCTCGTGGATATCAAGCGAGATGATCGGCGATGCCCCCGCCAGCTTTGCAGCCTTAATAAGGTTTGCACCGAGTCCGCCGGCACCAATAATCAATATACTCTCGCCCGGCTGCACGCGAGCCTCGGCGTTGACGGCGCCGAGTGCCGTCGAGAGAGAGCAGCCCAAGAGCGCACAGAGCTCATCGGGCGTGTCGTGCGGCACGGCAGTGAGGCGATTTTCCGACACGATGGCATATTCGCTGAACGTGGTGACCTTGCCGCTCTGGATTTCTTTGCCGTTGTAGATATAGCGGGGGAAGTCCGACTCTATCCCCTGCCCTTTGCGCCAGTGCATCACGACCTTGTCTCCCGGTTTGACAAACGAGACTCCCTCGCCGATTTCCTGAACGATACCGACACCCTCGTGACCCATCAAGTGCGGGACAAATTTTGCATTGCCCTTATAGCCGCCGATTTCCTGGAGTTGGGCGCCGCAGATGCCGCTTAAAAGTATTTTGACCAGCACTTGGCCGTGCCGCAGGGGCGTAAGACCCACTTCAGCCACGACTAGAGGCTTGTTTATTTGGTCCAAAACGGCGGCTTTCATGACCGAAAGATAGTATAATAAAAAATGATAAAAGTCTAGGTTCTGTGCTTCAAATCCGCAAAATAGCGGCGAAAGAACACATCCTGCCGCAGATACTCGTCAAATATCTTTCTGGCGAGCCGCTGACGCTCCTCCCACTCCTGCGGCGAGAGTACATCATAGAACTTGCGGATGAGCTGCGGGGTTTCCTTGACCGCGCTCATCGGCACCCGCACAATAATTTTTGAGTAGTCAATCTCGTCCTCCAGAGGTAACACGACGTCGGTATCGATAAGCACCGGGATACGTCCGAGTGAAAGCGTCTCCAAAAAACGGTTGGAGTAATTGCCATCGCCTTTGGGAGAGAGAACGAAGTCGGCGTCTTGAATGCTTTTGATAAACTCCGCGCGGGCGACCTCCGGTGCGAGCTCTATGGTGCGCAGCGCGCCGGAGAACGAGCGTCGGATAATGAAGTTGGTGCGTACGAGCGGACTGCGCAGCAGCACTTGCATGGCGCGCTTGCGCCAATAAATCCCCTGTTTGCGCGCTCGCAGTATCGGCTGTCTCCACGCACGCAACTCCCACAGCATATGTTTAAGATAGTATGTGAGCTTCTGCCAAAAACTCTTTTGCCCCGCATACCCGCAAAACGATACCGATGGTATATCTGTTTTTTTCCGTACCGGCGGATCGATAAAGCTCTCTGCCGTAGTGGGAATCACGACATCATTGGGCTGCAACGTGCTCTTATACACCGACAACCGGAAGACCCGCACGCGCGGGTCAAACACTACTCCGTCATTAAGGTCGCCGAAAGCAAAGGCAAAAATAGGGACTCCCATCTTCTCTGCCTCATCCGCCTGCGCATTTATATAAGCGCTTTCCTCGGCGTCTATATTTTTAAAATTGTGCGGCAACAGTATCGCGTCAGCATCTTGCAGAGTATCCACGAACACCGCTTCCTTCTCAAAGTAATTCGAGATTCCTTCGTTAAAGACTCCCCGCCAGGGCTTTTCACCAAAGTGGAAAGCCAGTAGTGCATGTATCTCTCTGCCCGACAAAGGCTCCGGTATAAAAAGACGCGTCATACAGCAACAGAGAGAAGTCCGCGCATGCCGGAAATGATGTCGGAAGTCTTAATGAAGTACAAACAACGGTACACGCCCCCCTCCGGGGTCTCGACATTGCACTCGCCGGTCTTGTCCCCGTTGCAGCCGCACTCCTCGCGGGCCGCGAGCAATACCACCTCGGGGTTATACGTTGGGAGCCAGCATGGGTCGGAGAGGTTGCAGAGCACCACGGACGGAGCGCGCAGGTGTGCGGCGATATGGGTCACGCCGGAGGCAACGCCCACCACCATGCTTGCCTGCGCCAGCAAGCACAGTAACGTTGATGCCGGAGGAGAAACTTCTACTTGCGTGTCCACCATCCCCTCGGCTATACGACGCGCCGCCGCCGCCTCGTTGTGTGCGCAGGTGAGGATAAATTCGTGCTGCGGATACTCGCGGCGCGCGGCTGTCAGCAGGTCGCGCGCGTGGTCGACCGGGATACTGCGCCGGTACGTGCCCGCAAAAAAATGAAAAAGAATGTACGGCCGACCCTGGTACGGCGTGCAGGCCGGAGCGGGTAGGCTCGGTTGCGCGTGCTGCGCCTCGTATCCCCACGCCCCTACTACGCCCTCTATCATCGAAAAAAGATTATCGGTTTTTGAGTCGTAGCGGATGACGCGTACACGCGCAGGTGCAGGGATGTCGCGCATTTGGCAGCGGACCTCGACTCCTCCCACCAAGGTCGCCGCGCGCGCAATGATGCGCCACCACAGGGGTGTGGCATCGCGAAAGGGTTCCAGATAGGCAACGCCGTGCGGAGAGAGTGCAAGACCAAGCAAGGCAAGCCACGAGCCGATACGGTCTTTTGGCATCTCGCGGTAAGCGACCTCGGGCACGAGGTCGACCAACTGTTTGGTAAAGCTGCTTTTGCGCGTCGAGAGGAGCGTAAGACGGCTCCCTGGAGCGGCGGCCGCAAGCGTTTGCCCCAAATGTATCCCGAGCAATGCGTCGCCTATCGCTCCTCCGAAAATAAAAATATATTCTTTATGCATGGGGGAGTTCGAGCACAAAAAAATGATGGTACGCGCTGTTGAAGGGTACAAAGTCTCGTACCACGCGGCCGTGAGCAGAGAGCAGGGTGCGCAGGCGCGACGCCGGGTAGCCGCGCTTGCCCAACTCCCAGTAGTGCTGTCCGTTGAAGATATGCTGTTTTGGGTACGGAATTTTTAGGGCCAATTGTATCTGCGGCACAAACGGGATTTTGAGCGAAAACGAGAACATGGGGCCGAAGTGCGGCACGCTCACCAGCACGTGCGTGCGCGCCACCCGGCACAGCTCTCTGACTGCCCGCTCGCAGTCTTCAAACGGCAGGTGTTCGAGCACCTCGAACGCACAGGCTATATCCACTGACCTATCCGCGCACGGGAGTGCAAGAATACTGCCCACCACGTCCGGGTGCAGGTCTTCGGCGATATCGACCGAAGTATACCCGACTGCCGTGTTGTTTTTGATAAAATCGCCGAACACTTTGTCCCCCACCCCGACCTCCAAGACGGACGCGGGCTCCAGACCGAGCACCTCGCGCAGTTGGTGGTAATAGCTGACAAACCGGCCCTCAAAGCCGTACCGGCCCAAGGCATAATGTTGTTTGCCTACTTGGATATCGTGGGTCATGCGAGTGCCTTTAGGATACGCGGAATAAGTGCTTGGAGCGAGTGATGTTCGCGCACGTAAGAAGCGTCTTTGGTTTCCAAAAATTGTAGGGCCGGATCGCGGGTCGAGAGGGGGCAACCGCAGGCCAAGGCCTCCAAGACCATCTTATCGAGACTACCCGTCTCGCTCATATGTAAAAAGAGGCTCGCGCGGCGAAACTCGTCGCGCACGCCCATGTGGTCAAGTCCGCCCAGGAACGTAACGCTTGCACCAAGCTCCTGGGCCAGGGCCTCAAGATTGTTTCGCTCGGGCCCGTCGCCCACGATGCGCAGTGCTTTGTGCGCCTCGGCCGCCGCGCGGATCGCCAAATCGTGGCGTTTGCTGGTATTCAATCGCCCGGCCGAGAGCCACCAATCGCCGCGCACCACCGTTGGGTCGGGGGTAAAAAAGTCAGTATCGATGCCATGGCCCATGACGTGCACTTTTCTGCTCGGTAGGCGGAAGCTTTCTTTGGACGCAGTAAAGATGACATCGGCAAACTTTTCTGCGATGCGCAATTTTAGGTCGACGCTTTTGTGCGTGTACCACAGCGCTGTTTTTTTGCCGCGCAACTTCCACAACCATCCCGCGGCCACCAGATACTCCGGATTCATATGCACGAACACCGCGTCGTACTCGAGCGTCGCGGCAAGTCGCAGGAGGTGCCAGGCACGGCGCAGCCGACCGGGGCCCAGGCGCTCCAAAGTAATGACCTCTACCTCGCAGTGCTTCTTAAACTCCTCCACCCATCGGACAAAGAATCCAAGGTTGGTATGCTGCGGATCAAAGACTTGCGTGCAGATGAGTATTTTCATTTCTTTTTCCGGTGGCGGGCGATTGCCGCTGTGCCATGTACGCCCTCGACCAACGCCAGATCCTTGCCCGAGCGTACCAGCAAATCTAAATTCTTTTCTATAAGCGCGTGCAAAAGGCGTGAGCCGTGCTTTTCTTTGACTTTTTTGTCGTAGATCTCGGTCAGAGCAGCGACGTCTTTGATAAAGCACACCCCTCCTGCCCCGCGACCGGCTCTGGCCCCTTGGTGTCCGCTGTCGTGTACCACTGCCAAGTGAGACGGCCCGATACGCGGGTCGGCGGCAATGGCGTTACGCACCACTTCGTAATCGGCGCCTATCGTTTGTGCTACTTCGTATATAAGGTTGGCAAACAGCACGCGCAAGTAGAGGTTAAAGTTGCCCGCGTACTTGATAAGCTCGGCCTCCTCGGCAGAACAGATGAGCGAAAACGGCGCTTTGGGCAGAGTCCGTAGTACAGAGTGAGCCGCGCGTATTGCGGCGGGGTTTTGTTTTGCCGGACCGATGATATTGCGCAGCGGATGTTTGGCATCGCGTGCGGCGGTCTTGAGCACCAAAAACTCCGGGCTGTGCATCACATAGATATCGGGGAACTTTTTTTGGAGCACCTTGGTAGTGCCCGGTAAGATAGTCGATTTGATTACGGCGATCTTGCCCTTGCCTATGAGTGTCAACACATCCTCTACTACAGAGTAGTCAAACCCTTTGGGTGTAGAAGGAGTAGGCACCGCGATAAACACTATGTCGCACGTACCGATGCGCACGCGGTTCTGTGCGTACTGATGTGGCGAATAACGCACCACCGTGTACCCGCGCGCAGCAAAATCATCGGCGTAGCTTTTGCCGATGAACCCCTGCCCGATAAATCCGATGATTGATTTTTTCATATCCTTATTACTGCAGTGAGCCGCACCAACGTTTCACCCACTCTTCTGGGTCCAATAAGGCAAGTTTCAACTCCCCGCGCGCACCGGCGCGCAGCGCGGCAGCGGTCGCATGACCAAGGTCAGATCTTGGTACCACAATCGCTCCCGCCTCGCGCGCTACCCCGACATCGGGGGCAACCACCGCTACGCCGGCGGCGAGCGCCTCTATAATACTCGCTCCGTAACTTTCATGTTTCGAGGTCGAGAGCACCACGTCCGCCTGCGCCAAGTAGGCGGCCGGGTCGCGCCAGCCGGGGAATTGGACCGGTAACCCCTTGGCGCGGGCGGTAAGAGACTTCTCCAGACTGCCCGTGCCGAGCATCACCAGAGCGGCATCGACCCCCTCTTGTCGTACCGCCTCAAGCACATTGAGTGCCAGCAGCGGGTCCTTCTCGTCCTCAAATCGCCCAACCCACAGTATTGTTTTTTGTCCGTGCGGCTGCGGAGTTATAGTTCGAAACTTTGATACATCCACATAGATAGGCAGAACGGTTATAGGCGCGCGTATGCCTATCGCCACGATATGCTGGCGTATCTTTTCTGAAACCACCCGCACCGAGTCGGCTCTGCGCAGCACAAATTTTCCGAGAGCGTTCAAAACACTGGTGTGCACCTGTATGTTCAGCTTTGCACCGATGCGGCGAGCGACCCACCACGCAAAGAGCCCTCGCCAAAACGGGTCCTGCGAAGTCACAACACCAAAGGGTCCCGGAGGGATCTTCGGGAATACGCTCCCGCGCCCCCAATACACCACGCTCAAATCACAAACGCTCGCCTGCAGGTCGTAGCGTGGGTGGCCGGGGCCGAACTTTTTGTCGCCCGTTATCATTAAAACTTTCATAGGGTTTTGAACAGCTCTACCACGTGTCCAAGTGTGCGTTCGATGTTGAACTGCCCGGCTTTGGTGCGCGCCGCTTCGGCGCGGGCGCGGGCAGCAACGGGGTCCGCCTCTATATTTTTGAGTGCGGCGTAGAGCGCCTCGTCGTTCTGCGGCGGGATAAGCAGGCCCTCGACCCCGTCGGTAATAAGTTCGGGGTTGCCGCCCACCGACGTGGCGATGATGGGGGTGCCAAGAGACATCACCTCGATGAGTTGGTGCGAGAGTCCTTCGTAAGACGAGTTGAGCACAAACACATCCGCGGCCTGTATCCATCCGAGGGCTTGCGGGCGCGTCAATATGTCCGCGACAAATACTCTCCAACCTTTCTCACGCGCGACCACGCGCTCCAGCGCCTCGATCCCCTTCCACGGGACACGACGGGCGGCGGTAACCACGAGAAATCCCTCGGGCCGCTTAGTGGGGGCTTCTGTCGGCACCGGCAACTCGATGCCGTTGTAAATAAGTATGACCTTTTCTTTCTTTGCACCCCAACCGAGCACAATGTCGTGCAGATACTTGCTGGGCGCGATGACGCGGTCCGCATGCCGCACCGTATAGCGCTGTAGTGTGCGCAAAAATTCTACCCGCATGCCGAACCTTTGGGATTGGAAGTCTTCGATACGCTCGCGCGTCCCGAAGCGCTGCCCCGCTTGCTCCCAGGCATAATCCCCCGGTACTCGCACCACGAACTTCGCTCCCGCAAGACGCGCCGCCAAGACGGCGGGGAATCCGACCGAGACCGTGTCCTGCGCATACACGACGTCCGCCGCACGCGCCATCCGGTAGCACTTCCAAAAATAGACGAGATGACGCACAACCTTCGGCCAGTGCCGTACCGCGCGGAACGGGAGCACCGCTACACTAAACCCCCGAGCAGGCAGGCGCTCCTCGAGGAGTTTGGTATTAGTGGCCGGCCCGCCGCTCTCCGGCGGATAGAGTCCCGTTGCAATGAGTATGTTCATACAAAAAGTCGAGAGAATACTTTCTCCCGCATATCGCGCGCGATGAGGTTCCAGTCGTATTTCTCTGCGACCAGCCGTTGCGCTCTTTCTACAACCAGGCGCGACTGCTCGGGGTTACTCAAAATAGCCTTAATTTGCAAGGCTATTTGATCTGGACGATCTTTTTCCACTGGCCAAGCAACTTCGCTCGTTATGTAGTCCTTGAGTCCACCCTCCTGCGTAGCCACCACCGGTACACCGGCGGCCATCGCCTCGACGAACGATATCCCAAAGCCTTCCGAGCGGCTGGGGCGGATAAAAATATCGGCATGGTGCAAATGCCGTGGCAAGTCGGCATTATCGACATGGCCGCGCCAACTAATGCGCTCGGCCACACCCAGCTCCCGCGCAAGAGACTTAAGTGCATGCTCATCGGGCCCAGTGCCGCAAACAACAAAGTGTATGTCGGGCAAAAGCGCCAGAGCGCGGATAATATCATCAACAGCATTTTTGTGGACCAACCGCGAAGAGGTGATGAGTATCGTACCGTCATGCGGGACTTTTTCTCCAGAAAACTTTTTGCTATCGGCCCCGTTGGGGACTATTTCGACTCTCCCGCGATAGCCCATCTTTTTTGCCCACAGAGCTAAAAAAGTGGAGAGTGCGGAGACCGCTCGAGCGTTTTTAAACGCAGAGCGCAAGAGGGGCAAAAACGGCACAATATGGGGACGACCAAAAACGTGGGCCTCATTGTCACCATCCTGCAGCGTCAGTGCGTAGGGCAAGCCACAAAGAAGCGCCGGCAGTGCCATATAACTCATCATCGCCCATGCGGCATCGAACTTTTTGTGCCGCTGGAGCGCACGCGCCTTGAGCGTCGCCGCGATGGGGTAGAAAAACTTCGGCCCCGAGACGCGGTGCACGAGCACCCTCCCCACTTGTTCCTGCTTGGCTTGCCCTGAGTCAAATCGAAGGGTAATCATCTCAAACTCAATGTCACCAATACGGTCGGTGATTTCTTTTATAGCCACCTCGGCCCCGCCCACGCGCGGATAGTACGCGAGAGAAAATATCAGGACTTTTTTCATGCAGAAGGCTTTGTGAGATAGTCGGTCAGCCGGCGCTTTTGCGTCCAGCCTATGGCGCGTGCTTTGGTGGTGTCAAGTGCGGCGGTCATCCGGTTACCGGGGCGCTCGGGCAGCATCACAATATCCGTGGCGAACAACTTCGCAATCTCAAGGACCGAGTACGACTCTTCCGCACCCAAACCAAACTCATCACCTTCTCCTTTCTCTCCAACAAGAACCAACCCGTCGACAATATCGTCCACGTGCGTAAAGTTGCGCTTTTGGGTGCCCGGAGCCACCACGGTTAGCGACTCACCCCGCGATGCCTGCTGTCGAAAAATCTCTATGACCGTACCGTATGCACCCGCCCGCTCTCCTTGCCCATATACGTTATAAAAATAGGTAATCGCAAACGGCAGGGTAAACCACCCCGCATAGTTACGCACCAACTCGGTATTAGTCGCTTTGGTCCATGCATAAGGACTTTGATCCCGCCCCAGTCCACCGTCGCCAAATTTAGTACTCGAACCTGCATACACCAATTTGCACCCCCGGTTGCGCCAAAACTCAACGACCCCAAAAGTCCCCACCGTGTTGAGATCCCACACCTTCGCCATATCATCAAAACTCTTCTCCACCCGCGAATACTCGCCGAGGTGATAAACAATATCGGGTGTTTCGGGGACGAGGGCGCTGATGTCTTTGGTGTGGCCCTCGCGATAGTCCACCCCCGCTACGTGGTTGTCCTTGGAACCGGTAAAATAGTTATCCAGCGAGATGACTTTGTGGCCGTCTTGTATAAGCCGCTCACAGAGATGCGAGCCGATGAAGCCCGCTCCGCCGGTTACGAGTATGGTCTTTTGCATAGATGATTAACCCTACCCTGTTTAAGGGTCCTGTTCAATCTCAAACTCCTCCGGTGCAGAAGAGGTTCCCGGCCCTTTGCGCCGGCCGGCGTAATGCACTCCAGCTACCCCGGCGACCAGCACCCCGGCAAGCGCCAAGAGCGATGTCCACAGCATCGGCTGGGTAGATTGTGTTGCTGGTGACGATGTGACAGAAGCGGCAAGCGTTTCTGTCTCTGGCTCTTGCGACAGCGGTGATGAGACCGCCTCGGACACAGCCTTTGGTGCCGCAGAAACTTTGAGTGATGCCGCTGGTACACGCTCGCCGCGCAGGGGCGAGTCTGCACCCGGCACTGCGGCGGCGGCAAGCACGCCGTTTGGGTAGCGCAGAGTGGCCGCCGTGCTCCCCGACAGATGCGTCACTGCCGGGGCAAAACGCACGCCTTCGCCGGCTAGCACGACCGTGTCTTCGGGTATGACAAACGACTCGCCACCGTCGGTAAGCGACCATAGTCCTATATCGAGCTCGTTGTTTGAGCGGTTCCGGATAAGCAGGGAGCCGTCTCCTTCTGCACTACATGACACTTGTGCGGGAGTTGCTTCTACGCGTAGATGCTCTATCGCCGATGAATAGTTGTACGCGCCGGTCACCGATAGCGCGTAGTTGCCCGGATAGGAGTAGGCGTGGAATATCCGCGGGCCTTCTGCGACCGTGCCGTCGCCAAAATTCCATATAAAGCGTGCACCCGGCAAGGGCAGACCTTCTGTACCATAGGCGGCCGCACCAAAGAACGAGCCTCCGCCGGCGGTCACCACCTGCTGCGCCTCAACGCGCAGCGTGATAGGCGGAGGGCCATTGCCGCCACTGGTGGAGGTAGTCTGTGTTTGGGTCTGCGTCGAAGTCGTGGTCGAGGTGCTCTGTGTCTGCGAGACGCTGCTGCCCACGGTGATGTAGTCCTTAATATTGTTGTAGGTCGCCGTACCGATACCGCTTACGTTTTGGATATCCTCTATCTTTGCAAAAGAACCATGTTGCGTTCGATAGTCGATAATGGCTTGCGCTTTGGAAGGCCCGATGCCGTTGAGCGTCTGCAAGGCCGCCGAGTCGGCGGTGTTGATGTTGACCAACTCGGCCGCATAGACTGGTGTCCACGCCGCGGCGGCTGTAATAAAAAATAAAAAGGCGGCGGTACTAACGGCTTTCATCGGTTGGTTCCTCGACCTTGAGCATATCGCGCAAGACATCCGCCAGTACCTCGGGTTTCTTTGCTTCGGGGGCAGGTGGCTTCGGCACGGCCGAAATATGCGCCAGCGCCTCTTTGAGGCTTTTAGGACCTTGGAGCGGGGGCTTTTCTATCACGGGTGGCACATACGGCTTGGGCGAGACGGGCCGGATATGCTGTGCCTGCGGCGGCGGCATCGACGAGTCTTCTTTTGCCGCATTATGCGCAATAGGTGTGGGTGGTTTGGGGGTAGGCGGCGGAGCCGGTTTTGCAACAGGAGGAGGTGGCGCAGGTACGGCCGCGCGTATCGGCGTGGCGGAGACCGGGGGTTTGGGTTTTGGTTTTGGGGGCTCCGGCGCGTCTATTTTCTGCCATTCCTCTATCACACGCTCTACCTGCTCTCGGGGCTTTCCGTAGGTAGCGCGCGAGGCGGCAAGCACTTGCTCGACGTAGCGCGCGGGCGGCGGGTCAAACGGCGCCATGGTGGTCGCACTAAACGGCGGCGAGCCGACCCCGTCTATCATGAGCGTCAAGTATATCTGTGCAAAGCCGAGGTTCACCAGATCGACCGCCTCGAACTGCGGTGCGAAGATAGTTTCCAAAGTTTCGGCGTCGAACGGCCCCACGCGGAAGGCGACCGTCGTGCCTACGTTGCCGAAGACGGCGTCGCGGACCTCTTCCTCCATTTGCTCGACGTACTGGTGCGCGATAATCAGATTCAATTTATATTTGCGCGCCTCGGAAAGTATGTCGGAAAAGCTCTCGTTGGCGAAGTTCTGGAATTCGTCTACATAAAAGTAGAAGTTCGGCAACTTTTGCATCGCTTCGGCCGGCACATCGGCGCGCGACATGGCCGCGAGGTAGATTTTGGTGACGAGCATAGAGCCCAGCAGTGTCGCGTTGACCTCGCCGACGCGGCCTTTGGAGAGGTTCATGATGAGGATTTTCTTTTCATCCATCATGCGGCGGATATCAAAAGACGACTTCGGCTGGCCCACGATGTTGCGGATAAGCGGGTTGCTGGTAAACTGCCCCACTTTGTTCTGTATCGCGGGCGTCGCGTCCTGGGTGTAGCGGTCGGTATAGTTGGCGAACTCCTCTACCCAAAAAGCTTTTACGATCGGGTCTTTGACATTTTCCACCACTTTTTTGCGAAAAGCTTTGTTGATGAGCATGCGGTTGACGTCGAGCAGAGTCGCGCCGTCGTACTCCAAAAGCGCCAAGAGCGTGTTCGAAAGTATGTACTCCATGCGCGCGCTCCATGCATCTACCCAGATCTTGCGGAACGCGGAGAGCAGACCCGACACCACGAGGTGCCGTTTGTCGTAGCCGACGTCCTCCATCACGTTGAACGCTACCGGGTAGTCCATGTCGAACGGGGCAAAGTACACCACGTCTTTGATGCGATGCTCGGGGACGTACTCCATAATGCGGTCCGCAGTCGAGCCGTGCGGGTCGATAAACGCGACCCCCTCGCCGTTGCGGATGTCCTGGATGGCCATGTTCTCCAGCAAGGTCGACTTACCCATGCCGGTTTTGCCGATGACGTACAGGTGCCGAGCGCGGTCCTTGCGTTTGATACCAAAAGGCAGCTCCTTGCCGCGGGAGTTGGTCTGGGCAAAGTAGGTAATCTGATTAGGGTCCTCCTGCATGCCTCAAGTATAGCAACCCTATTGGTACTGGATAAAGATAGGGCTTGGCGTAAGGTTGAGTATCTCTTGCTTGGTCAGCAGGCGGCTCGGGGTCTGTTTGAGGTCGTTTTTGTAAAAGAGTTTGAGCCCCGCAAACTGCACCGGCTCGGGAGTGACCACCACGTGGTAGGTGTTTATCTTTTTGGCGGGGAACCCCCATCCGTCCATCTGCATCACGACCTGCACCTCTGGTGTGGGATTAATGCGGCGGTACCCCGTGACCATCTCCTCGGTAAAGCGATGCACCACCAAAATCTTGGGTGGCAGTTCGTGTACTTTGACCAAATCAGAAAGGTAACCAATTGCATAATTGATATCCTCTGCGCTCATGGTACCGATGACCCGACCCGGCGGCGTGCCGCCCTGCATCGCAAACTCCGGGTCAAGTGCAAGGTGTACCTCGGGCATCGACAAATACGTCTCGAGCAGCGGCAGCTCATCTCGCACCGTGCTCAAACCAACCTGCACATCGAGTATCACGATGCCGTTTATTTTTTTAGCCATCGCTAATGCTTTATCAATCTGACCGTCGGGCATGCGCAGGCGGTACTTGCCGTCTTTGCCGGGGCTCCCCTGCGCGGTGACGTCTATATATTCGATAGCCGGTACCACCGGCGTCGTCGGGTCGGCAGCCTCCCATCCGGCAACTTCTTCCTGTAATTTTGTCAGCACCGTTTCTTCATCGTACTCGCCCAAGACTCCCATACCTTTGGAATAAAAATTGCCGTAGTACGCCACGATACGGTTGAACGGCAGTAATGCGCCGTAGTTCGGGTACGGTTTGTGCGTGGGCCACAGGGGCTTGGGCTCGGTGGTCGACGCGCTGGTGGTGCCGAGCATAAACGCCTGGTACCACACAGAGCTGGTCGCGACGTGCGCAAGTACAAGCAAGCGTGTGTTGTAGTCGGCGGTGTCGAGTGCGGGAGCGGGCGCGATGGTGTTGGTGATAGCTTCGCTGACGTAGGAAACGGCAAACCACTTCGGTAAAACAAAAAAGACCGCAGCGAGCGCGAGCAGAATAACGAACGCTAACCCCGAGGAGATTACGAGGAGGTGTTTAGTTGAGTGAGGTGATTCCTTCGCTCTCATGGGACGGGGCGGCCGGTGCGGTACTGTCGACAAAAGGATACGAATGTTTTTGGTGTGCACCGCGCGGTTGGGCACTGCGGCCGATGGCCTCGCCGCGCAAGAGGAACCCCAGCGCTATAACGGCGACCCCCGTCAGCACAAACAGTGCGGTCTGCCAGCTGCCCGGGACTCCGAGCACCACCCGGATTGCGATAATCAGGGCACCGAGCACTATCACCGCCGTCTCCTTGGACATAGGGTGAGTATACCATTACTCGGCCGCGATGATTACTACAAACTCCCCGCGCTTTTTTTGAGGGTCGTCCGTAATGCGCAGCAAGAGCTCATCGGGTGTACCGGTGACCACTTCTTCATACATCTTAGTAAGCTCGCGAGCCAGCGTGACCCGGCGCTGCGGGGCGACCTCGCGCAAGCCGCGCAGGAGCTTTTCTATCCGGTGCGGAGACTCATACAGCACCACGGTGTGCGGACTTTGTGCAATATATTTGAGGGCCGTTACCCTGCCTTTTTTATGCGGAAGAAATCCGAGAAACAAAAAGTCGTCGGCGGATATGCCCGCAATAGAGAGTGCGGCGGTAACCGCCGAGGCGCCGGGCACCGTCTCTACCACCGCATCGGGAGCATGTGCGCGTACGAGCGCCACCAGCCGGCCTCCCGGGTCGCTGATACCGGGGGTACCCGCGTCGGTGATATAGGCGACCCGCTCACCGCGCAGAATGCGCTCGGCAACCTCGGGCGCTTTGTCCTTTTCTTTAAACGCGTCCAACCGGCGCACCGGCGTCTCGATATCAAAATGCCCGAGCAGTCGCCCGGCTACACGGGTGTCCTCGGCGTACACGACATCGGCCTCTTTGAGCACGCGCAAGGCCCGGAGCGTAATGTCCTCCAAGTTCCCGATAGGGGTGGCGACCACGGACAGTTTCCCACTCATGGGGATACCCTACCATAAGTTGCTTCCTGAAGCAGACTGAAGCAGAATCCCGAGAAAGGAGGTTTGCGGCTGTTTTATACGAGCGCCTCCTCGCCCGCTTTGTAGACGTCGCCCGCGCCCATGGTAAAGGCCACGGTGTCGGGCCCAAGTGTTTCTAAAAGCGCGGTTGTTTCTGCAAATCCTTCTACTCCTTTAGCGTGGCCCCCCACGGCATTGACCGCCGCCGCCAACGCTTCGTGCGTGGCGGTCGGATCATACGGCTCGCGCGCGGCATACACTGGCAAGATATAAGCTTGGTCGGCCGCAGCGAGCGCCTGCGCAAACCCACCAAACAAGTCGCGCGTGCGCGAGTAGAGATGCGGGTGGAAAAAGACGACGATTTTTTTGCCAGCAAACTTTTGCTGCGCCGCTTCTATTGTTTTAATAATCGCGCTCGGGTGGTGTGCATAGTCGTCGTACAGCTGCGCACCGCCCGGCAAGGTGCCCTTGTGCTCAAAACGACGCCATGTGCCCCTAAAAGACGCCAGCGAAGCGTCCATCGCCGCATCGGCAATGCCGAGCTCCAACGCCTTTACCGCCGCTTTGGCGGCGCGGGCATTGTCTTTATTAAACTCGCCGGGCATGAGCAACTCCGGCGCGCTCTCTTTTTTATACTCCTCCGCGGCAATGACTATCTTTGCCTGCGCGCGCACCTCGATAAAGGCGGTTTGCAAGTCTTCGGGCGTTTTAAAGTAGTCGGTGTGGTCCCACTCAATATTAGTAATTACCAACACTTGGGGCCGAAAGACTAAAAAATGCCGCCGGTACTCGCAAGCCTCCACCACAAACAGATCGCTCCCCCCGCCCTTAAAATTGCTCCCCCACTCCGACACAATACTACCCACCACGACCGTGGGGTCTGCCCCTGCGTCTGTGAGTATTTTGCCGAGCATGGCGGTGGTGGTGGTCTTGCCGTGGGTGCCGGCAACCGCAACAACACGCTTACCCTCTGCTACCTTGCCTAGCGCCTCAAAGTAATTCAGTTGGGGGATACCGAGTTCGTGCGCGCGAGCGCGCTCGGGGTTCTCTGCCGGCACCGCGTCGCTGTATACCAGCAGGTCAATAGCATCGGGAACGTTCCCGGCGGTCTGACCGATAAAAACACTGATACCATTTTTCTCAAGCATCTCGGTTGTGGGTGACCTCTCTCTGTCCGAGCCGGAGACGCGTGCGCCTTGTCCGGCATACAGTTGAGCCAGTGCGGACATCCCGACACCTCCTATCCCGACCATGTGTATGCGTTGCGGTGTCATAGTGTTTGTACGGCCGCGACAAACTGATCGTTGCGGTCGTACTCGTTTTTAAACAAACCGAACGAGGCAAAGCCGGGGCTAAAAAGTACCGCATCACCCGGTACAGTCAGAGCCAGAGCGTCTTTAACCGCCCCGGCGACACTACGATATATCGTAGTCTTTTGTAAATCATTTTTTAACCGGTCGGTGCCGGTCCCCTCGAGCAGGAACACGCCCTTGCATGTCTGCATCGCGGCGACAAGTTCGTCGAGAGGAAGACCTTTGTCTGCCCCGCCGGCAATAAGTATCGTTTTTTGCGGCTCAAGCGCCCGGAGCGCCGCCAAAGTGGCCTCAGGCGTCGTGGCGTTGTTGTCGTTGTAGATTTTTATACCATTAAGCTCGCGAACGAACTGCAGCCGACCTTCGACCGGCTCAAAACTTTCAATACCTTTCTTTATGTCGGGCTCACCAAGCCCTATCATACGCAACGCTTCGGCAGCGAGGGCAGCATTTTCTTTGTTGTGGTCGCCAATAATTTTGAGACGCCAATTCGGTGGCAAAGGAGACGCCACCACCACGTTTGGAATACGCTCAGCAATCGCCCCGCCTGCAATGATTTTGGGTTCGGCTTGGTACTTAAATATGTTTACCTTATCGGTAAAATATTTCTCCATATCCCCTCCGTAATAATTAAGATGGTCGGGCATGAGGTTAGTAAACACCGCGATCTCGGGGGATAGTTTGAGATCGCCAAATCCTTGTAGTTGCCATGAATCGAGTTCCATCACCACAATATCCCCGGCTTTTATTTTTGGGGTGAGTGCGAGCGATGAAAGTCCTCTGATATTACCCGCCAGATGAGCAGGGCGTCCGCTTTGTGCAACAGTATGATATATCAAACTGCTTACGGTCGACTTGCCGCGGGTGCCGGTAACCCCGACAAGTATTGCGCCAGCCTCACGGGCAAACTGCGCAAACAGCGCCGTGGACATATATACTGCTACACCAGCCGCGCGCGCAGCCGCGATGTACGGCGAATCAAGCGGCACCCCCGCCGCTTTAATGACCATATCTGTGTCGGTGAAATCTTCTTTTTTGTGGGCGCCGAGGGCGTAGCGGATATTTGAGAATTTTTGCAGGCGTGCAAGCGATGGCGCTAACTCGGCCTCACTTTTCAGATCGGTCACAACCAATTCTTTGCACAGTGGCGCCAAAAACTCGGCGTCTCCCGCTCCGCGACCAAGGAGCCCCAACCCCATCAAGGTCACCCGCTTGCCGGCAAAAAAATCCTTATACTGCATGGGCCTTTAGATACTCACCCAGGCGGCGCAGGCCCTCTTGTATCTTTTCTTTGTCGAGCGCGTAGCTTAGGCGCAGTCTATCCGGCGCGCCAAACCACGTCCCGTCGTAGGTGATCATTTTATAGTCGTAATACAGGTCGTGCATAGCCTGCGTCGGGTCAGCAAATTTGGGGAGCACATAAAACGCGCCTTCAGGCTTCCAGAGCTCGAGCCCCAGCGCGCGCAGTCCGTCGTATATCATGGTGCGGCGCTCCTCCCAAATAGCCACGTGCGCGGCGACATAGGTGTCCTTTTCTTGCATAGCGGCGAGCGCCATCGCCTGCCCCACGGTGCTGGTGTTCATCGCCGTGTGCGTCTTCATCTCGACGACGCGCTCGACTATCTCTTTGTTCTGCGAGTACAGGTAGCCCACGCGCAAGCCGCACATGCCGTAGGTTTTAGAAAACGAGTTGACGGTCAAGACCCGGCTACCCTTGAGCAGATAATTTTCGCGGACATAAATAAGGTCTTTGTATACCTCATCGGAGAGTATATAGACACCCA
>SICK01000010.1 GCA_009691465.1 Candidatus Kaiserbacteria bacterium
GGAGGGCAAGATTACCGAGGGTCACTCGCGGCCGCTCCTGATGCTTTCGGACCGCCCCGAAGAGCAGATGGTGCTCTTTAAAGAGATACAACTCAAGCGCCTGACTGTGCGCGACACCGAGGCCATCGCGCGGCGCATCGCCTACGACAAAGTGCGCAAGAAAGAGTATCTCTACTCGCCGGAAATTTTGGAGATGGAGAAGGAGCTCGGCGAGGCGCTGGGTACCCGTGTTGCTATCGAGCCCAAGGAGCACGGCGGCAAGGTAACCATCGACTACATGAGCGAGGACGACCTGCGGGTGGTCTTTGGCCGCTTGGCTGCGCGGTTGCAAGCAGCGACGGGAGAGGCTGCGGCAGTATCCGTCGGAGAAAAAGTCCTCGGGTCTCCTGTGCAGGCCGAAGCTGCCGGCCAGCCAGGCCAGACTATTTCCCCCGAGGATACTGCCGCCCCTCTGGACGACCGCTCCAAAGAAGAAATCCAAAAAGCTGAAGAGACTTTCGACCCCAACACCTTCTCGCTTTAGTTTTTAAGGTGTGGTAGAACTTCCTCAGATTTAACCGGGGAGAACAGCCATGGGCAAAAAGATGCCCAATTATGCAAGTCTTGAAGTGCTCCTTCTTTTGCAAGGGATTCCACGGGGTTTGACAGTTCAAGAAATCATCCAGAAGCAGCAAGTTAAAAGAGTCCCGACGGTATATCAGCTGGTGGAGAAGCTGGTCCTCCAGGAGCTGGTACACGTGGCTGTAATGGATGACAGCAAAGATGGACGCCCTTTGCGCCGGCATGCCTTGACCGCTCGAGGGGAAAAATGTGCGACGGCCTACAGAAAATTGAAGAAAGCATTCGAGGAAGAATAATCCGGCAAACTCGCCGGATTTTTATTTTTTGCGCTGCTGGGGGGATTTGGCGGCCGTCTCTTTTTCTATCGCAAAGCGGATATGCCGGCGGGCGAGGGTCGTTTTGGCGAAGTCGAGCCACTTTTGTTTGGGCAAAGCGCTCTTCTTGGTCTGTATCTCGACGATGTCGCCGTTGTGCAGCAGCGAGTCGAGAGCGACCAGCTTGCCGTTGACCTTGGCGCCGAAGACGTGGTCGCCGATGTCAGAGTGTATTGCATAGGCAAAATCGACCGGTGTGGCGCTGACCGGCAGGTCCACCACATCGCCCGTCGGGGTAAACACAAACACCCGCGCCGTAAAGATGTCGGTTTTGAGTGTCATCTCAAAGTCGGGGTCCTCGGACTCCTCGGTCAAATCCGACAGCCACTCCGGGCCGCCTTGCGCGCCGTAGCGGGCGCGCTTTACCTCACCCTTCGGATCCTCGGCGGTTTTTTGTACCGCGCCGCTGCGGCGAAAGCTGGGGATAAGGCTTTTTATCCAATCAAAACTCGTGCCTCGCCCGTGTCCCTCTGTAGCCTTGGCGGAGGGGAACTCTTTGTAGAGCACGTGCGCGGTGATGCCGTACTCGGCCTCACGGTGCATATCTGCGGTGCGTATTTGAATTTCTACAATACCGCCGTCGCCGGAGAAGACGGTCGTGTGCAGGCTTTGGTAGCCGTTGGGTTTGGGGAAGGCGATGTAGTCCTTAATTTTATTCGGCAAGGGTTGCCAAAGGTTGTTGACTATCCCGAGCACGCGGTAGCAGTCGGGGATATCAGTCACGATGATGCGCAGTGCCGCGATGTCATAGATTTTGTCGAGGTCGCCCTCCTTGCGCTTGAGCTTGCGCCACAGGCTGTAGAGCCCTTTGACCCGGTAGTCGCTGTGGAAGCCGGTCATGCCTTCTTTGGCGACCTCGCGGCGCAGTGTCCGCGACATCTTCTCCAGCCGCTCGAGCGTTTCTTTGGCGCGGCCGGCCAAAAGCTTTTTTGTGGCGGCAAATTCTTCGGGGAAGGCATGCTCAAAAGCGAGGTCCTCCAGCTCGCGGCGCACCACCCCCATGCCCAGCCGGTGCGCGATGGCCGCATAAATCTCCAGCGTTTCCAAAGCGATGCGGACGCGCTTCTCCGGCGGGACAAATTGGAGCGTCTGCATGTTGTGCATGCGGTCCATCAGCTTGATGATGAGCACGCGCGCGTCCTTGCCGGTCGCGACCAGCAACTTGCGCAAAGACTCGCGGTGCCGCTCGGCACCGCGATACTTCAGCCGGCCCAGCTTGGTGACGCCTTCGACCAAAAAACGTATCTCTTTGCCGAACTCGCGCTCGATAGTCTCGGGCGCAACACCCACATCCTCGATGCTGTCGTGCAGCAGGCCTGCTGCAACCGTCTTGGCCCCCATGCCGAGCTCGGCCAGGTTCTTGGCGGTGGCGACCAGGTGCACCAGGTACGGCTCGCCGCTGAAGCGTTTGTGGTCTTTGTGCGCCTCTGCGGCAAAAGTGTAGGCCCGCTCCACCAACGCCAAGTCCTCCTCGGTCGGTGCCCCCATCTTTTGGAGTATGTCCTTTACGGTCTCCATTCCTCTTAGAGTACCATTTTGAGCCTTAATTAGAGCCTCCGTTACCCCTTGACAAAAAGCCTGTTCGGGTGTATACTATATGTAAGTTCGCTGTACCTTGAACCGGCCAATTTGGCCCTTGGAGAACGTCATGAAGACTCTCAATTTCGTTCTGGGAATGCTTGTCGGATTCGTCGTGGCAGTCGGCATTTGGATCATCAAGCCGGATTCTACGCAGATGGTTGCTAAAGCTGACTGCGGCATCAAGATCAACACGCACGCGCTGCCTGAAATTCCGTACGGCCGTTACACTGTTGTCCGCGCAACGCCGGCCTACGACACGACCTACGGCGACCCGATCTATGTCGTGGAAGCCGAAAAGGAAAGCGTCTTCGATCTGAAGATCTATCGGGTCGAGCGCAAGACGTTTTCCTACCCGGACCAAGACCGGCTCATGCAGGCGAACAGCAAGAGCGGAGTCCAGATGATCATCAGTGCCGACAAGTTCGCCGGCACTCGCGGGGTCGTCTTCAACTAGGTCTGCAACGCCTCAAGTTTGCAAAAGCCCCGGATTTGTTCCGGGGCTTTATTTTTTATTCCGCTTTCTTTTTGGCGAACCCGCGGCGCTTCTTTTCTTCTTTTAATATTTCCAGCGCTCTGGGGAGCTCGATGTCGTACACATCGTCGGTCTTAAGGCTGCGGAAGTCCGCTTTGGGTTTTGTAGTGTGCGCGATGTACGGGCCAAAGCGTCCGACGTTGGCAACAATATCGAGCCCACTCTCCGGGTGGGTGCCCAGTACGCGCGGCAACGACAGGTATATGAGCGCGTCCTCGAGCGTCACCGACGCGGGGTCCTTTTCCTTCGGTACCGACGAGCGCCGCGGCTTTGCTTTTTTGGTCTTGCCTTTGCCCTCCGGCATCTCGCCCTGCTGCACATACGGGCCGAAGCGCCCGTCGAGCACATAAATATTTTCGCCCGAGTCGGGGTGGGTGCCGATGGGCTTCGGCGGTTCGTTCGAAATAACCTCGCCGGTCGCGGTGCGGGCACCCATGCAGTCGGGGAAGGTGCTGCACGACATAAACTTGCCCTGGCGCGAAAGTTTAAAGACCATCGCCTTGTCGCAGAGCGGGCATTTAAATTCGGCCGGAGCATCGCCGATGTTGGTGAGCTTGCCGGCCTCTTTGTCCTTCTTTTTTACCTCTTTGAGGAACGGGCCGTAGAAGTCGCTCAACGTCTTGGTGTACTCACGCTTGCCGTCGGCGATCTCATCGAGCTCGTCCTCCATCTCGGCCGTAAAGGTGTCACTGATGTAGGTGGGGAAGTACTCCTCCAAAAAGCTCGACACCACATCGCCGGTGTCAGTGGGCTTGAGCGAACGGCCCTCTTTCTCCACATAGCCGCGCGCGTCGAGCGTCTTCATAATGCTTGCGTAGGTGCTGGGGCGGCCTATGCCACGCTTCTCCAACTCTTTGATCAAACCCGCTTCGGTGTAGCGCGGCGGCGGGGTGGTTTGCTTTTCTTCACTCAAAACCTCTTTGACCTCCAGTGTTTCTCCCGAGGAGACTTTGGGGAGCTCGACATCCTCGCCCCGCGCGTCCGGGTCGGCCCGCAGCCAGCCATCGAAGACGACGCGGCTGCCCGTCGCGGCAAATACGGGCACGCTTTTGTCTTTGGTATGAGCTTCTATTTTGGTGCGCAAAATCTTTGCATCCGCCATCTGGCTTGCGAGCGCTCTGCTGCGGATCAGTTCGTACAGTTTCTTTTGGTCGGGGGTGGTACCCAGGTTTGCCTTTTCGGCGTGCGTGGGGCGGATAGCCTCGTGCGCCTCCTGCGCGTTCTTGGACTTTTGTGCAAAGGTGTGCGCCTCGGCATATTCTTTGCCGTACTCTTTTTCTACCAACGCCAGTATCGTCGCTTGCGCGGCTTTACCCAGGTTGGGCGAGTCGGTGCGCATGTAGGTGATATGGCCCGCCTCATACAACTTTTGCGCGATGCGCATGGTGTTGGAGGGGGAGTATCCGAGCCGGCTTGATGCGGTTTGTTGGAGCGTCGAGGTAGTAAACGGCGGGCGCGCTGCACGCTTGGCCTCGGTTTCTGAAACATCGGCCACGGTGAGCCCGTCCTTTTTGACCGCGTTGATGATTGTGTCGACCACCGCCTTGTCGCGCGGCTCTTCGGCACAGGTCAAAAGCAAGTCAGCCTTTTTTGGAGTTTTTGTCGCCGCAGTGATAACCCAGAACGTTTCGGGGATAAACGCGCGTATCTCGCGCTCGCGCTCCATCAAAATGCGCAGCGCCGGCGACTGCACACGCCCGGCGCTCAAGCCATAGCGGACCTTCTTCCATATCAACCCCGACAGGTCGTAGCCCACCAGCCGGTCGAGCACACGGCGAGCCTCCTGCGCGAGCCGGAGGTTTTCGTCTATCATGCGCGGGTTCGCGAGCGCTTCGGCAATAGCCTCTTTAGTAATTTCGTTAAAGACGATGCGCTCGGGCTTCTTTAATTTCAGTTCCTGGCCGATATGCCAGGCGATAGCCTCGCCCTCGCGGTCGGGGTCGGTGGCGAGGATTACCTCGTCGGCCTTCTCACTCAATTCGCGCAACTCCTCTATCACTCTTGCCTTGCCGGGGACCACTTCGTAGTGGGGGATAAACCCGCCGGGGATGTCGATGGCTTTTTTATTGCTCTTGGGGAGGTCGCGCACATGGCCTACCGAGGCGCGCACGACAAAGTTGCCTTTGGAATCAATTTCCTTCAAATACTTCTCTATGGTTTTCGCCTTTGCGGGCGACTCGACTATTACCAACTTCATATAAGCAGTATCAATACATACTACACTCTTTCTATTTTGCCTAGCCGCTCGGTGATGAGTCCGCGGATCAACAACGACGACAGCGCGATGTTGGCCGCCTGTGCCGAGAGGCCCGCGCGCTCAATCAGCTCGTCGCGGATAAGCGCTTCGGTGAGTGCATGCAGGGTTTGCATTTCTCCTTCGCTCAAGTCGGTCGGGAGTGCGGCCTGTTTTGGCGTATCGAGCGGTTTGATGCCGAGCGATTGCAATATATCGTCGGCCGTCCGCACCAGCGTGGCGCCCTCGCGGATAAGACGGTTGACCCCGGCGCCGGTCTCGCGCCCCAACTCGTGCGGGATAGCGAGCACCTCGCGGTTGTAGTCGAGCGCGAGTCGCGCGGTGATAAGCGTGCCGGACTTCTCCCCGGCCTCGATAATGAGCGAGGCCTCCGACATCCCCGCACTAATCCGGTTGCGTTTGGGAAAGTCATGCAGCATCGCCTTGTGCGGGCCCGGCTCCTCGCTAAGTAGCGCACCGCCGCGGGCCAAAATGCGCTGGGCCACGGGCCGATTGGTAGAAGGGTAGATAGACGCATCGTCGCAAGACGAGGGCAGCACGGCCACCGTGTGGAGCCCGACATCGAGCGCCGCTTTGTGCGCCTCGGAGTCTATCCCAAGCGCCATGCCCGAGACTATCGCTACCGGGTAGCCGGCAAGCCCGGCGATGAGCTGTTGGCACATCCGCCGTCCGTATATAGAGGTGGCGCGCGAGCCCACAACGCAGAGCAGTTTGTGGCCCCGCGGCGGCATCTCGCCGCGCACGTACAGGCTTTTTGGCTTGTCCGGTATCTCGCGCAGGAGCGGCGGAAAGTCCTTCGGGAGCAGTTGGCGGATATCCGATTGCATTGTAGGATTATTCTAACTCCAAAAATATGCTCGATATCAAATTTATCCGGGAGAACGCCGAGGCAATAAAGGCGGGTGCCAAAAAGAAGCATCTCGAGGTTGACATCGACCGGCTGCTCGCCGTCGACGAAAAGCGCCGCGGTCTGATGCAAGAGGCCGAGGGTATGCGCGCCAAGCAGAACGAGGCCAACGACAAGGTGGCCGCCGCCAACCCGGGCGAGCGCTCCATGATTTTGCCGGAGCTCAAAAAGCTTAAAGAAAGTCTGCAAAAAAAAGAGGAGGAGCTAAAGACGCTCGACCACGACTGGCAGTTGCTGATGGTGCAGGTCCCCAACGTCCCCGACCTTTCGGTGCCGGAGGGCGAGTCTGACGCTGATAATAAAGAGATAAAAGTCTGGGGAGATAAGCCCAACATACAAAATCCGCGCAGCCATATCGACCTCATGCAAGCGCTGGGCATGGCCGACTTTGAGCGCGGGACAAAAGTCGCGGGCTTTCGGGGATATTTTTTGAAAGGCGATGGAGCCCTCCTGAATTTTGCTATTTGGCGTTATGCGCAAGATTTTTTCTTACAGAAAGGTTTTATGCCGATGATTGTCCCATCGTTGGTGCGGCGGGTTAACTTTCTTGGCACGGGGTATATACCACAGAGCGAGGAGGATTTGTACAAGACGCAAGACGGAGACTTTCTTGCAGGGACTGCGGAAGTCGCCACCATGGGGTACCACATGAACGAGATACTCGACGGTAAAGAGCTTCCTTTAAAATATCTTTCATTCTCGCCCTGCTTTCGTCGCGAGGCCGGCAGTCACGGCAAGGACGTAAAAGGCCTTATCCGGGTGCACGAATTCTACAAATGGGAGCAAGTCGTCTTGTGCGAAGCGAGCCACGAAGTTTCGGTCGAGTTGCATGAGTGGCTGAAGCGCAATACCGAGGAGTTCATAGAGTCGCTCAAAATCCCCTATCATACCGTCATCAACTGCGGGGGAGACTTGGGGTTAGGCCAGGTCAAGAAATACGATATCGAGTTGTGGGTGCCGGGGGAAAATACTTATCGGGAGATAAGTTCGGCGTCTTACTTCCACGATTTCCAAACGCGGCGGCTCAACATCCGCTACCGCGACGCGGAGGGTAAGATGCAGTATGCGCACTCGCTCAACAACACCGCGATACCTACGCCGCGCATCCTCGTTTCTTTGATAGAGAATTATCAAAACGAAGACGGCTCTATAACCGTCCCCGAGGTGCTCCGCCCCTACATGGGCAAGGACAAAATTGAGAAGGTAGTATAGAAGGATGGCCCGCTTAGAACTCCCCGAGTCGAGACTGCGAGCGCGCAAGCGCCGGCACCGGTTGAGGATAGGCATCGTGCTCGGTGTTTTTGTTTTGTTGCTCTCCGGGGGCCTCATCGGCGCCGCCTATATCCCCGCAGTGCGCATCTCTGCGGTCAGCGTTACGGGCGCGCAGACTATCCCGCCCGGCACTATCGAGACGCAGGTACGCGAGCATTTGGCGGGGAAGTACCTGTGGGTGCTCCCGAAAGATACTATCTTTATCTACCCGAAGGTCCGCATCGCTGATGACCTGCTCGCCGCATACCCCTCGCTCGCGAGTGTTGATGTGCATGCAGTCGATTTTCATACGGTGGGTGTTGCGGTGGTCGAGCGGGTTCCCCGCGCACTGTGGTGCACCTCGTCTGAAGCTCCTTCGGCAGAGTGTTACTTTATGGATGAGAACGGCGTCGTGTACGCGCCCGCACCCGTCTTTTCGTCGCCGGTCTATAGCGTATATGCCGGAGCGCTCGAGAACGGCATGATAACCGACGGACTACCCAAACAGTTTCTCGGGCCGGGACAATTTTCTGCGCTTTCCGCATTGGTAGACGCTATCGGGCAAAAAGTCCCCAACGACTCCGTACGGGGTACCGATATCAACCGCGACGGCGATGTCATCGTGCGGTTTGAGAGCAACTTTTTGTTGGAGTTTGCGCTCGCAGACGAAGGGGGCGACCTTTTTGAGCGCTTTACGCTCGCGCTCACGAGCGCGCCGTTTAAAGACCGCGCACTGGGCGACTTTCAATACCTCGATTTGCGCTTCGGCGACAAACTGTATTACAAAGAGAGGCAATGAAGAATTTTTGGGCCGAGTTGCCCCGCCCCTTCTTTGTGCTCGCCCCGCTTGCGAACGTCACCGACGCGGCCTTTCGCCGGCTCATCGCCAAATATTCGAAGCCTGCCCAATTTGTCACTTATACCGAATTCGTTTCAGCCGACGGGCTCTGCAAGGCGGGCCCCGAGGGCCGGGCCAAGCTGATGCGCGACCTGGTCTACACCGAAGCCGAGCGGCCTATCGTGGCGCAGTTCTTTACCTCCACACCCGAGCATATGGAGCGGGCGGCGGCTCTTGCTCAAGAGCTTGGGTTCGACGGAGTCGACATCAACATGGGCTGCCCCGACAAGACGATAGAGAAGCAGGGCGCCGGGGCAAAGCTGATACTCACGCCCGAGCGAGCGCAGGAGCTTGTTGCGGCGGCTAAGCGCGGCGCGCCCAACCTGCCGATCAGTGTTAAGACGCGGCTCGGGTACAACAAGGACATTTTGGACGAGCCCGCCTCGACTCGCGGCGATTCGACGCGAGGCGGGTGGCTGCCAAAGCTCTTGGCGGCCGAGCCGGCGGTCATCATCATCCACGCGCGTACCCGCAAGGAGATGTCGCTGGTACCCGCGCGGTGGGAGCGGGTCAAGCGCGCGGTAGAGATACGCAACGAATTGGGCAGCAAGACGCTCATCGTCGGCAACGGCGATGTAAAGAATAGGGAGGAAGGCCTGCAACGCGCCCAAGAGACCGGCGCCGACGGTGTCATGATAGGGCGCGGCATCTTCGGTACGCCGTGGTTATTCTCTAATTCGTACGAATTAGAGAATATGCCGGTTGCAGAAAAACTAAAAATTGCGGTAGAGCACACCAAATTATTTGAAGAGCTACTTGGCGACATCAAAAGCTTTGCCATAATGAAAAAGCATTTTAAGGCGTATGTAGAGGGATTCCCCGGCGCCAAAGAGCTGCGGATGCAGCTAATGGAGGCCGAAAACGCGGCGCAGGTGGAGCGTTTGGTGGAAGAGTATATACTTAAAAACGATGAAAAAGGGGAGTGATACCGAGCGGACCCCCATGGCCTTGTATCGCACGTACCGGCCGGCAAGTTTTGCCGACGTGCGCGGACAGGAGGAGGTGGTGTCGGTCTTGGAGGCTGCCGTGCAGAGCGGCAAGGTTGCGCATGCATACTTGTTTGCCGGCGGGCGGGGGACCGGCAAAACAAGCATGGCGCGGATTTTGGCGCACGCACTCGGTACCAGCGGGCAGGATATCTATGAGATGGATGCCGCGAGCAATCGCGGGATAGACGAGATACGCGAGCTGCGTGACGGAGTTTCGACGCTACCGTTCGACTCCAAATACAAATTCTACATTATCGACGAGGCGCACGCGCTGACGCGCGATGCGTGGGGCGCGCTGCTCAAAACACTGGAGGAGCCGCCGGCGCATGCTATCTTTGTGCTGGCAACGACCGAGCTCGACCGTGTCCCCGAAACCATCATATCGCGCTGCCAGACGTTTAGTTTTAAAAAACCTTCGCACGACACGCTCAAAAAGTTGGCGCTCGATATAGCCAAAAAAGAGGGTGCTACTTTGGAGCCCGCCGCTGCAGAGCTGATTGCGCTCATGGGCGACGGGTCCTTCCGCGACACGCTCGGGATTTTGCAGAAAGTGCTCACCGTCTCGAGCGACAGCAAGCTGACCGAGGCAGAGGTCGCCAAAGTGGTGGGCGCGCCGCGCGGGGAATTGGTCAATACTTTTTTGACCGCGCTCGCGGCGCGTGATATCGCCGGTGCGGTAGAGGTATTCCATCAGGCAACTACCGGAGGTATCGAGCCGAAAGTCTTCTGTCTCCTTGCGGTCACCAAGGTGCGCGCGGTGCTGCTGTTGCGCTTTGCCTCGAAACTTAAAGACGAATTGGCCGAGCAGTTTGGCCCCGATGACCTCGAGTTCTTGCAAAAGCTGGCCAAAGAGGGGGCCGCGCTCAACGCCGCCGTCCTCTCCGAGCTCCTGACTGCATTGATCGAGATGAACCGCGCGCCCCTGCCGCATATCCCCATGGAGCTTGCACTCTATCGGGCCCTGGGATAAGTTTTTAGTAGAAGTCGGAGCTAAGGGAGGCAGTGATGTTCCAAGCAAATATCGTACAGGCGGAATTCTTCCATGTGGATGTAAGGGCTGCTTCGCTCAATAGCATGTTGAGCGAAGTCAGCGAAAGGAAAGCCGATGGCTCTCCTATCAAAACTACGGTCCGGTTTTATGACACGCACGGTTTTGTAACAGACTTCGTCTCGCGTGCCGGTGTTTTGCGCCGCCAGCGTATCGAAACGGCGGCAGCGTTCGCACAAGCCGGGTTTGTACGAAGATGGTTTCTCGACAGGAAGAGTCGCCGGCTTGCCGGCAAAATCCTTGAGGCAAAGAGGTATGCAAAAGACCTTGCCGCCGAGAGGGTCGACAAGGTCATCAATACCGGCGGCAAAATCGCCGTCGAATGTCCTGACCGCTCCTTTCGCTGGGCACGGGGCGAAGAGCTCTACGAACTTTGTCTGGCTACGGGTAAAGCAACGGGGGTGTTGCTGTTCCTCTTTCAGCCCAACGACCTCTTGGCGGACAAGGATTCCCCGGTCGGCTGTTTTATGTGAGCGCTCCCTTTGGGGCGCTTTTTTTATACCCGCAAGTGCGCTATTCTCAAGCTGTTATTGGGGGATCGTCTAACGGTAGGACAGCGGCCTTTGAAGCCGTGAATCTAGGTTCGATTCCTAGTCCCCCAGCTAGTGACTTTTTAAATATTTTATTGTATATTTTTTGTAGAACTTATCGTAGCGAGTTTATTTGGAGGAGACACCATGTTGCAACGCGCTGTCGCCTATGCCAAGGAAGAAGCTTCCTGGCAGTTGCTGATGCTGATGCGAATCGTCCTGTGGTTGCCAAGAGTTTTCTGTCTTCTTTCGGACGAGCGCTTGACGCCGCCACGGCCGCTTATGGACGGTGTCATCTGGACAGCCCTGATGACACTGCTCGGCTCGTTTATCGGTCTTCTGGTTGCTAGCCAGCAGATCGCCACTGAGCAGAACTCATCGTGGGGCATAGCCGTCGGGGTGGCGGGCTATATGTTCCTGGGCGTGCTCTTCGTCGGTCTTACCCTCACTCGGCGGTTCGAGGACCACATTATATATGCGGCGGTGTTCGTCCTCATAGCTTTGTGGCCGGCATCGTATTCTATCGGTCTCGCCAAATACATCCGGGGCACTTTTCTGGGGAAATTGCCGGTCGTGGGCGCATTGATGAGGTAGTCTCGTAAGAGAAACTTTTTGTCAGCCGAAAAGTTTCAAAACATATGACTAGAAATCCTTTTATAAACGCCCTTACAGGGCTGTGCTACATAGCCCTGCTGGTTTCGACCGTCTATTACAGTTCGAATTTTGTTAAAGTCGAAGAGAGCATATTCTTTCCTATCGCGTTCTTGTCGGTGTTTGTCTTCTCTGCCGCATGCATGAGCTACATCCTTTTGTATGAGCCGCTCCAGCTCTTTTTGGAGGGTCACAAAAAAGAGTCGGTGGACCTTTTTCTCAAAACACTCGCCGTCTTTGCCGTGAGCGCCACGACCCTTGTGTTGCTGGGTCTGTCTCTCCAAGCGTATCTTTAGTAGTATAGGTTGGTGATACATCACGAATTTCATACGGACACGGGCGGGTCGAAACTAAACTGGCTACGCGCCGCGGTGCTGGGTGCCAACGACGGGGTCACTTCAGTAGCCTCTATTGTGGTGGGGGTGGCGGGCGCCACCGATGTATTGTCATTTATTTTGACCGCCGGCGTGGCGGGGCTCACCGCCGGAGCATTGTCGATGGCGGTGGGGGAGTATGTGTCAGTGAGCACCCAGCGCGATACCGAAAAAGCCCTGCTCGAAAAGGAGCGGTACGAGTTGCAGCACGAGCCCGAGGCCGAGCTCGCCGAGCTTACGGGGATTTATGAAAAAAAGGGTCTGTCGGCGGCGACCGCGCAGCGGGTGGCCGAGGAGCTGACCGCGCACGACGCTTTTGCCGCACATGTCGAGGCGGAGCTGCGTATCGACCCGACCGATTTGACCAGCCCGTGGCAGGCGGCGCTTGCCTCGGCGGCGTCGTTTGTCGCCGGCGGCATCGTGCCGCTGTTGGCGGTGTTTTTTGCCCCGGCACACTGGCACCTTTCGGCCACGTTTGCGGCGGCGCTTGTGGTGCTCGTCATAACCGGCGTCTTAAGCGCCTACGCCGGGGGTGCAAACAAAACCACGGCCACCGCGCGCGTGGTGGCGGGCGGGATAATCGCGATGGCTATCACCTACGGCATAGGCAAGCTTTTTGGCGTCGTCGGTATATAATAGGCCGCGTATGCAAAAGAAATCCATCGGGCTCCTCGTCTTGGGCATCGCCATCGGCGTTGCCGTATTTTTGGGCCTCTTAAACCGCGGTGTGGCGGGCGGGTACGCGTATACTTGTGCGGACGGCACGGAGTTTAGTATCACGCCGTCCACGGACTACACCAGTATCACCGTATATCCCACAAAGAACGCGGCTCTATTCCCCGAAAAGAAACTGCCCAAAGTAGAAAGCAACACCGGCGCGTTGTATGTCGCGGGCGGTGTAGTGTTTGCGGGCAAGGGCGAAGGCGTACAGCTCATCACTGCGGCCACCTCGACCACCTGCAAGCCGCTACAAAAAAAGGACGAACCCCCCATCAACTGGGGCGATTAATCATGAAACAAAATAAAGTATTTACCTACGGGCGACACGCACTAAGCGAGGCGCTCAAGTATGCGCCGCACGCGGTGACCAAAGTCTACTTGGACAACAAATCCGTGGACACCAAGCTGCGCGGGCAGATAGACCGCTTGGGTATCCCGGTTGCCAAACTATCCGAAGGCATGGCGCGCTCCGACCTCAAAAGCGGGGTAGCGCACCAAGGCATCATCGGGAGCATCTCGCTCTTTGCGCTGGTGCAACCGTTTGTAACATTTGCCGAGACTCTCTCGGCGACCAAAGACACCGCGCTGGTGTTGCTCGACGGCGTGCAGGACCCGCAGAACGTCGGTGCCATTATCCGCACCGCGGCGGGGTTTGGCGCATCGGCAGTGCTTTTGCCCGAGCACGGCACCGCGCCGGTGACCGGTACCGTCATCAAAGTCTCGGCGGGCATGGCGTTTCGTATCCCGCTGGTCTCGGTGGGGAGCGCCAAACAGACACTCGTGGATCTCAAAAAACGCGGCTACAAGGTGTATGGATTGGCGGCAGACGGCGGGGCCACACCCCTGCCGCAGGCGCGGTTTGATGCCCCGGCGGTCTTTATTTTAGGCAACGAGGGGGCCGGCATAGCCGATGATATACGAAAGCTGTGTGACGAGGTGCTGGCTATCCCCATGGACCCGCGCTGTGAGTCGCTCAACGTCGCCGCAGCCGCCGCGGTCACCCTGTATGCGTGGCATACGGGTCGGGCTGGACAAGCATAAGGCTTTGTGATAGTATGGCCAGCATTAGAAACGGGGCCCGCCAATGGGCGGACAGGTCGGAGTTTCTCAAGAAAAGCAACAACAAGCAGCAATACAATGCAAGGAACAATTAAGACGCTTACGGATCGTGGTTTTGGATTCATCTCTCGCGAAGGCGAGGCGAAGGATCTCTTCTTCCACTCTAAGGATCTCCAAGGCGTAACCTTCGACGGGCTCAAGCAAGGCGATACGGTTACGTTCGAGATTACGGAGGGTCAGAAGGGCCCGGCCGCAGTCAACGTCTCGCGCGCCTAAGCGCCGCACACAAAAAGCCGCTCCCGCAAGGGGGCGGTTTTTTGTTTTGTTCAGGAGATTTTCAGACTGCTTTGGTACGCTTAGCTTTGGTCGAGCATTATCCAATATCAATCTAACTTTAGAGATATATGGACAACGACAAGAAGAAGCACGACAGCGGGTCTGAACAAGAAATGGGTAACGACACGACCAAGGTCATGGATGAACAGGGACAGGATACCGACGCAAAAAAGAACAAGCATGACGAAGGCGCCGACAAGATAGGCAAGTTCTAAAAACGAAACCAGCATGCACAGACAGGTGGCCCCGGGGCCGCCTGTGCTGTATGCAAGAAAAAAGCTCCGCGGGTGCGGAGCTAGACGATTTTTGCCGGCTGGTACACGGCGGCTGCAGCATTTTTTTCGATGATGTGGTTGGTGCGTTTGTACAACCACGCCACCTGCTGCGGTGCCGCACCGTGGTCGGCTTGGGTGATGAGTTTTTGCAGGATGCCCGGTTCGGTCGGGAAGTTTGTCCCCAACGTCAGCTCGCTGAAAAAGTTGACGTTGGCTCCCTGACGATACCGGTTAATGCCGCCCACCGCACGTTCCTTGATCTCTTTGTGCGCATCCTCCCGCCCCATGCCGTCCTTGATGGCTTGCATGAGGATCTTAGAGGTCGAGAGGAGCGGCAAGTAGTGCATGAGCTCTTTGTGGATCATCGCAGGGAAGATCTGCATTTCGTCCAACACCGTCAGGGTGGACTCGTACAGACCGTCGAGTGCAAAGAACGCTCCCTGCAGAGCAACGCGCCGCACCACCGAGCACGACACGTCGCCTTCGAACCACTGATCGCCCGCAAGTTGCGAGACCATCAGCTCGTAGCCACGCAGGACTTTGACCAGCCCGTTGATGCGCTCGCAGGTCCGCGAGTTCATCTTGTGGGGCATCGCCGACGAGCCCGCCTGCTCCGCGCCGAACCCTTCGTGCATGAGCTCCGACCCGGCCATGAGCCGGACCATGAGCGCAAAGTTTGAAGGAGCCGCCGAAAGCTGCACCAGTGCAGACACGACTTCGAAGTCGAGCGAGCGCGGGTATACTTGCCCCACGCTGCCGAGAGTGCGCGGCCATTCGGCTTCGATACCAAGCGAGGTTTCGAAGTCGTGCGCCGCATCCGCGCCACCCAACAGGTCTATCATGTCCTGCTGGGTACCGACGGCACCTTTGATGCCGCGGATGTGGTAGTCCTTGACCAGATGCTCGAGACGGCGATACGCCGCCAGGAACTCCTCGCCGAAGTTGGCAAACCGCTTGCCGAGCGTGGTGACCTGCGCGGGCACGTTGTGCGTGCGGGCGCACATATCGACGTCGGCGTATTGTTGCGCCTTGTCGACAAACCGTGCCAGCACTGCAACGCTACGCTCTTTGACCAAGTGCAGTGACAAAACGATCTGCATTTGCTCGATGTTGTCGGTCAGGTCACGCGACGTAAAGCCTTGGTGCACGAGTTGGTGGCCGGATAGGGCGTTGAACTCCTCGATCCTTGCCTTGACGTCGTGTTTGAGCTTTTTCTCGCGCTCGTTGATAGAGTCGAGATTGACCAGTGTGGCCACCCGCTCATAGTCCGCGATCGCCTGGTCGGATATCTTGAGACCGGCTTCTTTTTGCGCCTTGAGCGCTGCGATCCACAGCCGGCGTTCGAGCACGACCTTGTTGACCGTGCCCCAGATTGCTACCATCTCATCGCTCGCGTAGCGAGCAGCCAGAACGTCGCGGGGTGCATTCTTACCCATGTCTTCCTCCATTGGAACTACGTTCTGCGGCCGATACTACACCGCTTTATCGCAGAGCTCAACCCTTCATGCAAATCTCATCAGCCAGGCGCGACAATGGATGCTTACCAGCCATAGCTTAAAAATATACTTTTATGTTAGTCACTATTGCGACGATTTTGGTCATACTTTGGCTTTTGGGTTTGGTCACCGGGACCACGATAAACGGCTTTATACACCTCTTGCTTGTGGTGGCTATCATTGTGGTGCTCATACGGCTCATCCGCGGGGAACCAGTGCTCTAGCCCATAGGTGCTGACGCTCTGCGATGCTGTACAATTGAAATATGTCGCTCGCAGAGGAGTTGCGCACCCTGGTGCGCGGTGAGGTTGATGATGCTCCCGCAACGCTAGATAAGAACTCGCGCGATGCGAGCCTTTTTAGAGTCCTGCCCGAAGTGGTCGTGAGGCCGCTTGATGCCGAGGATATCTCGGTCACCGTCCGGTTGGTCAACCAAAAGAAGCTCGTCCCCAAAGACCATACCTCTGTCACCGCGCGCGCGGCGGGGACCGACATGTCGGGCGGGCCGCTCAATGACTCGATTATTCTGGACACCACGGCGCACCTCAACCGCCTGCTCGAGTTGGGAGAAGGCGAGGCCATTGTAGAGCCGGGGATGTTTTTTAGAGATTTTGACAAAGAGACTAAGAAGAAAAATCTGGAATTACCCAGCTACACTGCCAGCCGCGAACTAAACACCGTAGGCGGGATGGTGGGCAACAACTCCGGCGGGGAGAAGAACCTCAAATACGGCAAGACCGCCCGCTATGTGCAGGGGTTAGAGGTGGTGCTCTCCGACGGCTATGTGCATACGCTCAAAAAAATGGAGGGAGAGGAACTAAAACAGAAACTCGCCGAACAAAGTTTTGAAGGCGACATCTATCGCAAAGTTGCAACGCTTGTCTCGACCCCCGCGTACGCAAAAATAATCAAAGACGCCGCGCCAAAAGTGGAGAAAAATTCCAGCGGCTATGCGCTGTGGGATATCGGCGACGGGGTCAGCTCGCTCAACCTGGCACGATTGATGGTTGGCTCGCAGGGGACACTTGGTATCACGACCAAAATACACTTCTCACTCGTGCACCCGAAGCCCTACTCGGCGATGACGGTTATATTTGTCAAAAATCTCTCGCAGCTCGGCGAGCTGGTGCCCGAGGTGTTGCGCTACCAGCCCGACAGCTTTGAGTCGTACGATGACCACACCTTTTCTATCGCACTTAAATACTTGCCCGAGCTTGCCACCCAGATGAAGTCGGGCTTGCTGTCGCTCGGCATCTCGTTTTTGCCCGAGCTGTGGATGGCTTTGACGGGTGGCATACCAAAACTCGTGCTGATAGTGGAGTTTCGGGCCGATACGCAAGAAGAAGCTCTGCAGAAGGCGCGCAAACTCGCCGCCGAGGTGCACGCCAACGCCGACCACGAAAGCGTGCGCGTCGCCAAAAACGAAGCCGCCTCGCGCAAGTACTGGGCGGTCCGCAGAGAAAGCTTTAACCTCTTGCGCAAAAAGATCCGGGGCAAGCGTACGGCCCCGTTTATAGACGACTTTGTGGTGCCGCCCGCCTCTCTGCCGGAGTTTTTGCCCAAGTTGCAAAAGATCCTCGGCGAGTACAACTTGACCTACACTATCGCCGGCCACGTCGGCGACGGCAACTTCCATATCATTCCGCTCGTCGACCCGCTTGACCCGACGGTGGGGAAGACCATCGATGAACTGTCGCACAAGGTGTACGACCTGGTCGTTTCGTATCACGGGTCTATCACCGGCGAACACAACGACGGCCTTATCCGCACCCCCTACGTTGAAAAAATGTTTGGCCCGGCGATGATAGGCCTGT
>SICK01000011.1 GCA_009691465.1 Candidatus Kaiserbacteria bacterium
GCGCACCACGCCCGCCCCGAGCAAGAAATCGACTTCGTCGTGGGCAAGCACTTTCTTATAACCGCACGGTACGAAAACATCGACCCGCTGCACGCCTTTGCAAAAGCGTTCGAGGTCAACTCGGTCCTGGGCCGCGGTGGGCAGGAGCACGGCGGACACCTGTTTGTCGGGATGGTGCGCGACCTGTATCACTCGCTCCTATCCGAGTGCGAAGCCCTGCACGGCCGGGTCGACGAGGTCGAAGACCGGATATTCAAAGGCCACGAGCGCGAGATGGTGGCCGAAATAAGTTCGGTGGGCCGGATGATACACGACTTTCGCCGCACGCTCGAACCGCACCGCTCTATGTTGGAGTCGTTTGAGCCGCAGGGCGAAAAGCTTTTCGGCGCCGGATTTTCGTACCATATCCGCAGCGTCTTGGGCGAGTACGAGCGCGTGCGCCACACGCTCGAGCACTTGCGCGAGTGGCAGTTGGAGTTGCGCGAGACCAACAACTCGCTCCTGTCGCTCAAGCAGAACGAGATTATGAAGAACCTCACCATCATGGCGTTTATCACCTTCCCGCTTAGTCTGTTGGCCAACATCTTTGCCATCAACGCTAAACACAACCCGATACTCGGCGCGGACTACGACTTTTGGATAATTTTGGGTATCATGGCCGGTGCCGGTTTGTGTTTGATTATCCTCTTTAAATACAAAAAGTGGCTCTAATATATGCATGATGCTTGGTTTGATATTTTAGCCAATCTGCCCTGGGAAGTTTTTCCCGGGATATTCAAAAAGGACAACTCTCTCCCCCCTTTGCGCCTGCGCAATACGCTCTCGGGAGAACTCGAGGTGTTCGAGCCGGTCAACGGCGTGGTCAAAATGTACAACTGCGGGCCGACCGCGTATGATCGCCAACATATAGGGAACCTCTTCCCTCCCGTCGTGGCCAACGTCCTGCATCGCACGCTCAAAGTGTGGGGCTACCAAGTGCAGGAAGTAAACAACATCACCGACTTCGGCCACCTATCCGAAGACGAGGCGAGTGAGGACAAGATGACCAAGGGCTTGCGGGCCGAAGGCCTGCCGCTCACGCTTCCAAACATGCGCGTCGTGGCGGAGAAATTTGCCGCACTCTTTTTTGCCGACCTGCCACTGCTCGGGGTTGACCTCAAACGCGTCACCTACCCGCGCGCCAGCGACTATATAGACGAGCAGATAGCGCTCATCAAAACACTCGAGCAAAAAGGCTATGCGTACCAGACCGGCGACGGGGTATATTTTGATACGGCCAAGTTCCCCGGCTACGGCAAGCTCGGTGGGCTCAATACCGAAGGCCAGCTCTCGGGCGTCCGGGTGGGGGTGGAGGGCAAGCGCAACCCGCAGGACTTCGTACTCTGGAAGCCCGACCAAAAGCTGGGGTGGCAATCGCCGTGGGGGTTGGGCTTCCCCGGGTGGCATACCGAGTGCGTGGCGATGATTTTTAAAATTCTGGGTCGGCAGATAGACATCCACATGGGCGGCATGGACCTGATCCCCGTCCATCACAACAACGAGGTGGCACAGGCTGAAAGCGCCACCGGCAAGCAATTTGTGCGCTACTGGATGCATAACGAGTTCATCACTATCGAGGGCCGCAAAATTTCTAAGTCGCTCGGCAATACGCTGTACCTGCACAACCTGACCGACAAGGGTCTTTCGCCCCGCGCCTTGCGCTACTGGTTTTTGACCGGGCACTATCGCACGCCAATGAACTTTACTTGGGACGCGATAGAGGGTGCTAATACCGCCTTGGGACGGCTGACGCGCGCGTATTTGGAGATGCCAAAGGGCACACCCGATCAAGAATTCTTGCAGAAGTTCTACGCGGCGGTCGCCGAAGACCTCAACACCGCCAAAGCGCTCGCGCTCGTGTGGGAGAACGTCAAGACGCTCAACCAAGCCACGCTCGCCCAGGCCGATAAGATACTGGGCCTAGGATTTACAGAGGTCAGACCTCGGTCAAAACTAGAGGTCAAACAGGATATTCCCGAGGGCATCCAAGCCCTGCTCGACTCGCGCGAGGCCGCCCGCGCCAACAAGGACTTCCAAAAGGCCGACGAGATGCGCCAAGAAATCGAATCCGCCGGCTACGAGCTGAAGGACACCCCCTCGGGTCCCCAACTCACCAAGAAATAAGGCTTTTCTTATCCCCTGTTTGTCCACTCTGTACACAACCTGCCCGCCTGCAGGCGGGGTTGGAGGGCTGGATGAAGAAGGGTACTCTTAGTACATGGCCCAGGGTAAAAAAGATAAGTTGCGCGTGCCGCCGCAGACGCTCGAGACCGAAAAGGCTCTTTTGGGCGCCCTCATGATACGCCCGGAGGGCATGAACGAAAGCTCCGACGTTATCACCCCCGACGCTTTTTATGCCGAGAAGCACCGCATCATCTACCGCGCAATGCTCGCGCTGTATCAAAAAAACGAACCAATCGACATCGAGTCGGTGCGCGCCAAACTGCAGGACCAAGGCGAGCTCGACTCGGTGGGCGGCATTGCCTATTTGGCCGAGCTCGCCTCGGAGGTGCCCGCCGCAAGCAACGCGCGCCACTACGCCACCCAGGTCCAAAAAAAGCACATGCTGCGCAGCCTGATTGATGCGGGCGAGTTTGTCGCCGAGCTCGGCTACGACGAGAGTCAGGAACTGGAAGAGACTCTGGAGAAGGCGGAGAAGAAAATCTTTGAAGTGACCTCGACGCCGACGATGGCCAAGTTTACGGCGCTTGGCGACTCGCTTAAAGGTGCGTGGGAGCGGCTTGAGTACTTGCACGAGCACAAAGACGAGATGCGCGGCGTGCGCACCGGGTTTAAAGACCTCGACAACATGCTCGCGGGTTTGCAGAAGTCCGACCTGATTATTTTGGCGGCGCGTCCGTCGGTGGGCAAAACCTCATTGGCGCTTGATATTGCGCGGCAAACCGCGGTCAAGCACGGCACCGTGGTCGGCATCTTTAGTTTGGAAATGGCGGCACAGCAGTTGATCGACCGCATGGTCGCCGCCGAGGCCAACGTCAATTCGTGGAACCTGCGCACCGGCAACATCAAAGACCAAGGCGACTGGGACCGCATCCGCGAGGCGTATGACCGGCTGGGCCAAGCCCCCATATATATAGACGACCAGCCCGGCAACCATATCCTCAAGATGCGTGCGGTCGCCCGCAGGCTCAAAAAGGAGAACGGCCTTGGGCTCATTGTTGTGGACTACCTCCAGTTGATGGTCCCCACCGGCGCACGTGCCAGCGACAGCATGGTGCAACAAGTCACCGAGATATCCCGCTCGCTCAAAAACCTTGCGCGCGAGCTCGACGTACCGGTGCTCGCGCTCTCGCAGCTTAGCCGCGCGGTCGAGCAGCGCGGCGGCAAACCCCGTTTGAGCGACCTGCGCGACTCGGGCTCTATCGAGCAGGACGCCGACGTGGTGATGTTTATACACCGCGACGACAAGACCAATAAAGAAAGTGAGCGACCCAATATCGCCGAAATTTTGATAGAGAAGCACCGCAACGGCCCCGTCGGCAAAATCGAACTCTACTTCGACGAAAAGCGCACCACCTTTCAGTCGCTCGAAAAAGCGGACTTCAGCGCGTTTGATACGGCTACGCCGGATTTTTAGCGCATGTCCCCTATCGACAAACTTTCGGCCTTGTTTGAAAAGTTCCCCGGCATAGGGCCCCGGCAGGCGCGGCGTTTTGTGCAATATCTCCTGGTGGCCGCCCCCGCTTTGCGTGGTGAGATAGCCGAGGCGGTGCGCTCGCTCGGCGCACAGACCGCGCAGTGCAAAAAATGCTACCGCTGGTTCCCCACAGAGGACAGTGCCTCTACCGCGAGCACCTGCGCGGTCTGCGCAAATACTGCCAGAGAGCGGACCCTGCTCTTTGTGGTAGAAAAAGACGCCGACATCGACAACGTCGAGCGCAGCGGCTACAAAGGACTCTACTTTGTGCTGGGCGGCATTATCCCGCTTGCCTCCGAAGAGCCGGAGAAACATATCCGCCTGCGCGAGCTCCTGAAGCGCGTCGAAGCCGACAAACCAGTCGAAATTATTTTGGGCCTCTCGGCCACGACCGAGGGCGACCACACGCGGCAAATCCTCGCCGAAAAGCTCCAAAAATCAACGAGCAAAGTATCCAGTCTGGGTCGAGGCCTCTCGACCGGCAGCGAACTGGAGTACGCCGACCCCGACACCATCGCGCAGGCGCTGGGCAACCGGCACTAGACGCACGTCTAGTGCGTGGAGTAAGGTAGATATAGAAGCCCTTCGCCGCCGACCAAGGAGAATGCGATGTTCCACAGCAAATACCGCGACAAGGTTGCCAAGCGGCCGCCGCGCCACCGGGAGCCCGACTATATGCAACGGGGCTACATTCTGGCCAAGGCATACTGGGACAGGCAGCCGACAAAATTTCCGCCCGCCGATGTGTTCTTCGCCCGTGTGCCCACGCAGTTTACCAAGCAGGACGAGATTGAGTGCTTCGGCCACATCGAGCCCATGCCGCCGGAGTTTGCAAAGGCGCTCTATCCGCAAGCAGGCAGTGCCTAATCAAAAACCCGCCACAACTAGTGTGACGGGGTTTTTTTATTTGATGCCGGTCACTTTGACCTCGAAGTACGGCTGGCGATGGCCGCGTTTCTTAAACGAGTTGGACTTGGCTTTATATTTGATGACCACGACTTTGGGCGCGCGGGAGATTTTGGTGATCTCGGCCGACACCTTGGCCCCGTCTATAAACGGCGTACCTATCGTGGTGTCAGAGCCGTTGTCCACCAAAAGCACGTTCTCAAAGGTGAGTTTGTCGCCCACCTTGTACTCGGCATAGCCGTCCTTGCCGAGGGCGCCTTTGACCTTTTCTATCTTGACGAGGTCACCCGTAGCAACCATGTATTGCTTGCCGCCGGTCTCGATTATTGCGAATTCTTTCATATGCTTTTGTATTGCCCTTTATACATAAAGGGCGCCCCCGTGGCGTGTGGATACTCTAGCCCAAAAGGCCAAATTGTGCAAGAATTATGACAGACGAAAAAAGCCCCTCAACTAGGGAGGAAACTATGGGCTGGATCCCGAAAGAGCAGGTTCTAAGCACAGTGGTGGTCGGCGGCTACATGCTATTTTTGTTTTTACTGATGAGGTTTTGGCTCAACCCGGTCAGCGTCCTAGGACCGTAAACCACACCCACACTCGGAGGTGCCGGTATGTCAAAGGAGGAAAAAGCGCGGTTTGAACTGATCAAGAAGTCGGTCAGTCCGGCAAAAATCTACGAACTGGTGTTTGCGGTCGTTTCAGAAACCGAGTGGGCGGCAAGCGCCGCACTTATCGGCGGAGGAGACCGCAGATTCCGCTTTCTCCGGGGGCAACTCCTGGACGAAGCAAATATCGGCGACGCGCGAGCGTAGTGATGGCCTTGCTCACTCGGGGCCCGTCTATCGGCGGGCCTTTTTCTTTTTAGTCTTTGCCCTCCAAGAGCGGGCGGTCCACCACGCCGACGTCGATACTGATGTCGGCCGCGGTGTCGATGCGCAAGACATCCTTTTCTATCTTGCCCAACTCTTTGGTGCCCGCATTAAAGTGATTGACCGTGGTCGACAGCGAGGCACCCAGCTTTTTGTAGTAGTCCTGGTAGGCGTTGATGTGTCGGCCCAACGCCTCGACATTTTTGGCGATGTCTTTGGCCTGCTCCTCGATTTTAAATGCCTTAAACCCGTACAGCACCGACTGCAGATATGCGGCAAAGGTCGTGGGTGAGACGATGATCACCTTGCGGTCGTTCTGTGCGTAATCGAGCAAGCTGCGCGTGTTGACCGCACCGACGCCGTCGTTCAGTAGGTCGTAGTAGATCCCCTCGGCCGGGATGTACATAAAGGCAAAGGGCAAGGTCCCGTCCTTGGGACGAACGTACTTACTGGTTTCATCAATCCGTTTTTTGAGATCTTTCTTAAACGAGTCCTCGAACTCCGCGCGGCGGACATCGTCCTTTTCGTTGAGCAGGCGGCTGTAGTTTTCGAGAGGAAACTTGGCGTCGACCGGGATAATCCCCTCCTTGGTGCGGATAATAGCGTCGACGGTGTCTCCACCGGGAAACTCGTATTGCATCGCGTAGGCCCCGGGCGGGAGTATGTTGCTCATCACGAGCTCAAGCGATGCCTCGCCCAAGTTGCCGCGCTGTTTTTGGTTCTTCAACACCTTTTCCAAATTGTTGAGCTGCTCGGCGATAGTAAAGACCTGTTTGGTCGACTCCTGTGTGGCAGAGACTCCTTTGACCACCTCGAGCAGGTCTTGCTTGACCGACTCTTGCAGGTGCTTCATCTGGTTTTGTATCAGCATAAACGGCGAGGTGTCCATCGGCAGTGGCGGGGCGACCGGCTCCTGCAACTTGCGCCACAGCGTATAGACCATAGCCATCGTCCCGCCCAACAACACCACCGCAACGGCCACCAGCATAGTGAGCAAATCCATACAGGGCATGGTATCATGCTGACCATAACAACGGTACACAAATTTATATGACCCAAGCAGAACTCAAAGAAGCGATGAAGGACGCCATGCGCGCCAAGGATGCGGTCAAGTTGTCGGTGGTGCGTGGGCTCATGGCCGCATGCACCAACGAGGCGGTGGTCAAAGGCAAGGGCCCCGACGGCGTACTCGACGAGAGCGAGATGCTCACCGTACTCACCCGCGCGGCCAAACAGCGCAAAGACTCGATAGAACAATTTGAAAAAGGCGGCCGCCCCGAGCTCGCCGAGGGCGAGAAGGTTGAACTGGCCATCATCCAAACCATGCTCCCCGCACAAATGAGCCATGACGAGATTGTTGCAGCAGCCAAGGCCAAAGCAGCCGAGCTGGGGGTCACCGACAAAACCGGCGCCAACAAGCTGATGGGCATGCTGATGAAAGATCTTAAGGGCAAGGTGGACGGCATCGCCGTGAAGGCGGTGGTTGAGTCTCTTTTTGCATAATATCCCCTGACATCATTTGACTTTCATGCTGTTTGGGGGTATAATTGACCCTAGTAGTATTGCGTACCAACCCTTGGAGCGCCTCATGGCTAATATCCAACAGCTTGCCGACACAGCGGCCAAGCATCTATGTGCCTCGACGGATAAGTCGGACCTCCGCTTCTTTACTGTCACCACGCAGGTGGTGCGCGGGAGCGGAATCTCCAATGCAAGCGATCTCTCAAGAATCGCCTCGCAAGTGCGCAGTGAGTTGCGGCAGCGTAGTGCTCGCCACCGGCGGGCAGTTGCCGCGCAACGGGTCGCGTCATGAGTGACGTCCGCGTTGAGACCACCGACACCATCGATCACTTGCGGACCCACATACTGACCGACCACGAGCTCGCAGCTCATGAGCGGCGGCAGGTGGGTTGCATCAGACTCGTTTCGGTCCGCCGTTACGAAGTCCGTCTGCAAATGGAGAGTCGGATAGTCCACTTCCGGCTTTCAAACCCCAACTTCAACGGCAGACGGTGCCTGCTCAACGACACGGGCAACAGCGCGCTGCACGGACAAGCTCAACACAAGCTCGCGTGGCACAAAGCTGCGGAGGCACTGCTTGCAATCCGCAAAGGCCACATGGAGTACCGGCGCAACCGGGCTCTCAAGGCCGATCCGCTCGAGTTGGAATTGGCGTAACAATAAAGCGTCACAGTTTGTCTCTATAGACCCCCGCGTTCGGTATACCGATACGCGGGGTCTTTTTTATTTGTTGCGGACGCATACGCGCACTATAGCAAAAAGTGCGTTTGTATTGTAAATTCTAAACACGGCCCTATCGTCTAATGGTTAGGACAGATCCCTCTCACGGATCAAATCGGGGTTCGACTCCCCGTAGGGTCACAAGATTCGAAAGTTGCTTTTTTTTACCGTACAGGTACTATCACCGCAGATACCGCCGAATCGTCGGCGCGAAAACAGGAGATAGGCCGATGCGCTTACTCGAACCAAATTTCGCCAAAGACCCCAATGGCCTAGTTGCAGTCGTTGTTCAGGACGACAAAACCAAGGAAGTGCTTATGCTGGCTTACACAGATCGTGCGGGCTGGCAAAAAAGTATTGAGACCAATAAGGTCAGTCTATACTCGCGCTCCCGCAAAAAAAGCTGGGTCAAGGGCGAGGAGAGCGGAAATTTCATGCAAATTGTCGATATGCGTATTGATTGCGACGGAGACGCAATACTTTTCCTTGTGAACCCGCAAGGCAAGGGTGTTGCGTGCCATACCAATGCACGGAGCTGCTTCTACCGTGACTTCCTCGGCAAAATGCTCATGCCCGCCCCAGAGCATGGTGAGAAGGAGGAGCTACTATCGGTCGAGTTTGAATTAAAAAACTCACAAGACCAGTGCCGTTAAACTCTACTGCGTAGAACGAACACGACCCCGCCGCTCCTGCGGCGGGATTTTATGTAAAAAACGCGGATTGCTCCGCGTTTGACTCCTATCACAGAGCTTTTTCAAATAACTACCGCTTCTTCCACTCGGCGTCTTGGCGGACCAACAAGTCGCCCGCGCGGTTGGGCTCGGCCATGACTTCTTCTACCACACGCTCGGTGCGGATAGACTGCGAGCCTTTGACCAAGATGCAGTCCCCTGCCTGCAGGAGATTCTGCAGCTCCTCCCCCGCTTTGCCCGCGTCTTCAAATTGCAAAATATTTTTATCCGGCATGCCTGCGTCGAGCGCACCCTGCGCGATGTCGCGTGCACGAAACCCAATGGTAATGAGCAGGTCGGTAGTGCGCGCCGCATGCGCGCCCACCTTGCGGTGCTCAACTGCGCTGTGGCGGCCAAGCTCGAGCATGTCACCCAAAACGGCGATACGCCGTTTTGGAGTGATCCCGAGGTCATCCGAGGGATGGCTCACCATATCCAGTGTCTCCAGCGCGGCTTCGGTGGCGGCCGGCGAAGCGTTGTAGGTGTCGTCGATGATAAGCGTGTCCTTGAGCCCCCGTATGAGCCGCATACGGCCCGGCGGCGGGTCATAGCGCCCGAGTGCTCCGGCACTCTCCCCCAAGGGCTTACCGAGTGCCACCCCCACCGCCGCTGCCGCAAGCGCGGGGAGGAAGGCGTGCGGACCTATGGCACCCAACACCTCCATCGGCACCGACACGCCGTCGGCCAGTATATCTGCGCGCATGCCGATGGGCCACGACTCCTTCCCTTCTTCCTTTACTAGTTGTATATGCTCGCCGCGCACCTCCGCGTTTGGCGAAAATCCAAAGGTAATAATGCGCGCATCGGGCGCGGGCAAGCGATGTTGGAGTGCAAGTGTGCGGGGGTCGTCCGCGAAAAGCACTATCACTCCCCCCGGTTTTACGGCATCAAGCAGAGAGGCCTTCTCTTCTATCACCGCCTCCGGTGAGTCAAAAAACTCCACATGCACCGGCACCTCGGGCAATCGGGTGATGACGGCGATATCTACCGGGAGCCATGACGCAAGCGACCGGATGTCGCCCGGGCGGTCGGCGCCGACCTCGAGCACGAGCCACTCCGGGTACGGGGCGGTAAACGCAAGCAAAAATAATCCGTCGACAACATTTTGCAGCCAACGAAACGGGTTGCTCCACGCATTGGGCACCCCCAGTATGGTGAGCGGGAGCCCCACCTCGCTGTTAAAGCTCTTCTCGCTCTTGCGCGCCCGCGCGCCCGCGGCAAGCACCTCGTATATGGCGTCTTTGGCCGAGGTCTTGCCCACACTGCCGGTGATGGCGACGACTTTGGGCCGGTACTTGCGCAGTACCGCCCGGGCTTCGAGCGTGATGATACCGACAACGAGTTTTTTAAAAAGGGTGCGCATTAGCGGTCGGGAGGGATACTATAGTAATGTATCAAAAATTTGATAAGTCCGCCGAACGGGGCCGCCCACGTTTGGGATGAGAACGACGCCCCCGTCGGTTCTACCGCAAACAGGAATACGATGAACTTCGGGTCATAGCTCGGCACATACCCAAAAAAGCTGTGCAGGTAGCGGTCCGCATAGTAGCCGCCGTTATCCGGGTCGGCAATCTGCGCCGTGCCGGTCTTGGCGGCAAGCGAGTAGTGCTCCATTTTTAAGGTCCCGTTGGCCAGCGTCGTGTCGACCACCTTGGTGAGCATGCGGCTGATGGCGGTCGAAGTTTCGGGCTTCAACACTTGCTCGCCCTCGCCCCAGCTTAAGCTCCTGGTTACACCATTGTCGTACTTGACCGCGCGCACCAGATGCGGGGTCACCAACAGCCCGCCGTTGCCGAGCGCCGAGAGTGCGCACACCGTCTCAATCGGGGTGATAGCGATACCCTGCCCGAACGCAGCCGTCGCATACTCGACCTGTCGGGGCGATTGCAGGTTTTTGACCAAGCCGTGCAGCTCGCCGGGCAGGTCTATGCCGGTCTCGGTCCCCAGTTTGTAGCGGTCAAGAAAATACTCCCGAAAGACGGTCGGCCCCATTTTTGTCGCGACAAAAGCACTGCCGACATTGAGCGACTGGCTCAAAATCTCCTGCATGGGGATTATGCCGCGCGCCTTAAGGTCAAAGTTGCATATCTTTTTTTGATCAAGCGTGACACAGCCGGTGTCATCGTATGTAGTCGCCTCGGTGATAGTCCCCGAGTCGAGCCCCGCGGCAACGGTCAAGGGTTTGATGATAGAGCCCATCTCGTACACGCTTTCGACCTGCGGATTTTTAAACACCGCGGTGCCTTTTTCCAAGTTGAAGGTATTGAGGTCAAACGTCGGCAAGGTCGCCATCGCGACTATCTCGCCGGTGTGTGGGTCCATAATAATGCCGCCCGCAAGCGCCGGGTGCCACAAGCCGGCGTACCCTACGAGTGTACGCTCGAGCTCGGATTGTACCGACGGCTCGATAGTGGTGATAAGGTCGCCTTGCCCGCCGCCCGTGCCGGAAAACGCTCCCGCAAATCCGCCGAAGAGCTCGACAAAAAAGTTGGAGTACGAGTCCCCGCCGCCGCGCGCCAGCGTCTGTTCGTAATAGCGTTCCAACCCGTAGCGGCCCTTCTGCTCGTTGTCGTTGTTGTACGCCACAAAACCGAGCGCGTGCGCCGCAAGGCTCCCACCCGGGTAATAGCGCTGATGCTCGGTACTGCTCGCGGTCGAGAGGTCCTGCAGAGTCGCCGCAGTAAGCAAGGTGCCGTCCCGCGCGCTAAAGTAGATAGTCCCGCGCTGGACCAACGGACTTTGCAAGTCAACCTGCTGGGCGTCTGCCACCCGCACATACTCTGCGCCGTGCATAACCTGCAGGTAATAGAGTTTGGTGATGAGCGCAAGCGCCACCAGAATGCACAACAGCACTACCACGCGGACGCGCGTTACAAACCGAGCGTTGATCATACTCTTATACTACCTCCTAGCGCAGCGTAAGACCTGCGTGGGCGTCGGCATAGACGGTGGAGACGGCGACCGGAGAGACAAAGCCCATCGTGGCGGCGCGCTCGGGAGAGATAGCTTTGGTGAGCGCCAGATAGCGGTTTTCGAGCGTGCCCACCTGGGCCAGCGTGGTGCGCACCTGCCGCTCGGCTTGGGTACGCCCGGCCGCGTGGGCCACCGCGCCGAGCAGAAATGCTCCGTACAAAAAGAGACACAGCGCGACCGCACCGGCCAGCAGGGCCATCGTACGGGCGGCATAGGCGTTGTAAAAGGCGATGAGCTTCATAGTTTTTCTATCGCGCGCAGTTTGGCACTGCGGGAGGCCGGGTTGTCTCTGATTTCGGCGGCTGTCGGAGCAAGCGGCTTTTTGTACATCAGCTTCCCCTCCCCCGTTTTGGCGAGCGCGGCAAAGTGGCGCTTGACCGCGCGGTCCTCGATGCTATGGAAGGTGATGACCGCAATGCGCCCGCCGCTTGTGAGCGCGTGCCACGCCGCGCGCAGGCCCGCATCAAGCGCGCCAAGCTCGTCGTTGACCGCGATGCGCAGGGCCTGAAAGGTTTTGGTGGCGGGATGTATCCGGCCGCGGCGATATGCGGCGGGTACCGAGTCGCGCACCACCTCGGCAAGCTCTACGCTGGTTGCAAACGGTTGCGTTGCGCGGCGCTCAACCACCATGCGCGCGATGCGGCGCGCGTAGCGCTCTTCGCCGTAGCCGAAGATCACATCCGCAAGCACCGGCTCGCTCCATTCGTTGAGTATCTCTGCCGCCGTAAAACCCGAGCGCGGCTTCGTGCCGTAGCTCATGTTGAGCGGCTCATCATGCAAAAAAGAAAATCCCCGTCCCGATGCCAACTGCCCCCTGTTCCACCCCAAGTCGAACAACACTTTGTCGACCTTTGTAACCTCAAGTGTCTTGAGTATCGAGGTGAGGTCGGCGAAGTTACCAATTACAACGGGCGCCTCGCCGGGCCTCGGCATAAGTGTTCCCTTATCGGCGTCTATAGCAATAAGCTGTATCTTTTGTGATGCTTTGAGCGCGCGGCTGTGGCCCCCTTGCCCAAAGGTGGCGTCTACCACCACATCGCCCGGCCGCAGTGCAAGGGCCTCGAGCACCTCTTTGGTCATCACGCTCACATGAGCTCGTTTCTGCTCGCGGGCATCCCCACCCTCCTCTCGACGGGAGCGAGGCCGACCACGAACAGAAACAGGCTTACGTGCAGTTGTCATTGCGGTGTACATGTCAAAGAATTCCTAAATCTCCCAGCGTCTGTGCCATCTGGTCGGCGCCTTTCTCAATCCGGCGCTTGTACTCCTCCCAGGTCTTCTCGTTCCAGATTTCTATCCGGTCCGACACCCCCGCCAACACAACCCGCGACTTTAGGTCGGCAAAGTCTTTTAGGTACTCGGGCAAAAGGATCCGCCCCGCTTGGTCGACCTCGGTCTCGACGGCACCCGACAACAGAAAGCGACTCATCCCGCGCGTGTCGGTCCCTCCGATCGGGAGGTTCGATACCTTTTCGGCGATGCGCTCCCACGCTTTTTGGGGATACATAAACAAACACGAGTCGAAGCCGCGCGTGATGACCACTTTACGGCCGACTTCTTTGCGAAACTTGGCCGGCAGGGAAAGCCGCTTCTTGCTGTCGAGTGTATGTAGATATTCGCCAATCAGCATATGATTTTGTCAATAGTATCCCACTTCATCCCACTACTTGTGTATTTTACGGTATTTCATCCCACTTACCCCCAAGAGTTATCCACAAAGTACGGCTGGCACACAAAAACATTGTTTGTAAAGGGTTTTTGACACTTGACAAACAACCTGTTTGGGTGTATCATTATACACGGATAGGCGTCACGACAGAGTCTTCAGGGGTTCAAACCCCAAATGAGGAACGTCATGGCAACCGTTGCTTACAGAATGATCGTCGCGACCGGGCTTGTGCTCGCAATTGTTTACCTCGGGCTCGTGTTGACCCCGAAAGTACACCAACTGCTCCAAGCCGAGTACGCCGTCTACGGGGACAACGTGGTTCGCACCACGCCCGATGGCGGAGTCACCATCTATCGCGCGCGATAACGTTACTGGCGCCCCGGAGCAATCCGCGGGCGCCTTTCACTTTTCCACAGCTCAAAAAGTTTACATTGTTCCCCATACCTGTTATACCGAATATAGTCAGTACAACAGAAGGAGCCCGGGATGCGAAAATGCAAAACCTGCAAGAAACGACTGCGTGTAGCGCAGAAGTTCTGCTCCAAACCCTGCATCGAGGCCTATGTGCCTCGATGGAAAAAACTATGGCGGCTGCTTTCCTCGTTGCGCTCGCAGAGTGCACCGGCGAAAGAAGCAACCAGACGCCTGTGAGCGTCAAGATCTAAAACTAAGTCCGCCCCCAAACAGGGGCGGGCTTTATTGTGCCGCCTCGCGGAGGCGCGCTAACACAAAGTCGCGCGGCAGGACCGACAGAAACCAGCCGGCTTTAGGGCCGTTGTTCTTGCCCAGAAAGGCGAGGTAGATCTCTTTAAAGGCCTTGAGCTCGTGCAACTTGGCGTGCAGCTCCTCGGCAGCGGCTTCGGGGTTGGCAGTTAGGAATTCCAGAATTTGTTTGAGATTTGTCTTTTGTTCGTTTGTGATTTCTACCGCCGGTAGTGTGTCTTGGAGTTTAAAGACATATTTCTCCGGCGCATACTCCTCAAGCCAGCGCTTGGCATACAAGGCGCGCTCGGCGAGTTCTGCCCTGTCAGCATCAGGGAATTCTTTTTGCAAATCCATATGCGGCATCTGCACTAGAAACGCTACTTGGGAGAATCTCGGTAGAGAGGACTTCTTTGGTATATCCCGACCGGGGTGAATCATCTCAAACAGCCTCGCGTAGTCGTCTTTGGTCCCCGTCCAAAAATTTTCAGCCAGCTTGTCATACTGGTCGTACAAAACGGGGATGGTGTCCCCCTCGGGGTCAAAGTTGATGGCTTGGTTGATGTCCTTGCCCAAGAGTGCGAGGCGTAGAATTTTGGGCGGCACCAGCGCGGCGATTTCAGCCGCGCTTGATCCTCTGCCTTTAGACGAAGACATTTTCTTGCCTCCGACCAAAAAGAATTCGTACGGGATATCAAACGGCTCGTCATACCCATAGACTTCTTTGGCAATATGTTTGCCGACGTCGCGAGAACCGCCTTTGGTGGAGTGGTCCTTACCGCCGCCCTCGACCATAACGCCATATACCTTCCACTTGGCGGGCCAGTCCGTCTTCCAATACAACTTTGCCTTGCCGCCAAAGGGCGACACCCGGCCGCTCCATCCGCAGCCTTTGGTGTATGTAACTTTGGTCTCGTAGCAACTAACTTGCACTGTCTCTCCGTCAAAGTCCGTAGCATCCGTGGTAGTCATCTTGCCGCATTGCGGGCAGATAACGGATATAGGCAGCCAGCCCGGCTTGCGCTCCGCCCCAGAGACTTCTTTCATAATCCGGCGGACATCGTCCGCTTTCTCAAGCGCTAGGCGGATAACACTGTCCATCTTGCCGCTCAAATAAAGCTCTCGCGCCCAGACAAACTGCGGGGTCCACCCCGTGCTCTCAATCACACTCTGGAACTCTTTTGCAAAATACTCGCCGTAGTTTGCCGCCGACGGGTCAGGCGAGGGAATGGTGTAGAGCGGTTTGCCCAAGTGCGGCTCGTACATTGCCCGGTCTAAGTACACCGGGATGTCGTCCATCGGGTCAAAGTCGTTGTGCTCCCACAAAAAAGTATTTGCTACCCCGCGGTCGGTAAGCGCCTCATGCACCGCGCCGTGTATAGCAACCCCGCGCATACTCCCCACGTGCACACGACCGGAGACGGTCTTTTCGTCGCGGATAACCATCGGGCCCTTTGGTCCGAACTTGTTCATCACCTCCTGCGCAATCCGGTCTGCCCAAAACATTTCTGTATCTTAACGTTATTTTGTCGTTTCCCCGATACTTGACAATATCAATTATATAGATTATGATGTTTGGTGATGCGTTCCGCTCGTACTTGTCCCATTGGGGGGCGGGCCGAGCACAACTTAGGAGTAAAGTCATGTTTAAGATCACCATCGCGGCCGCCCTGGCCGCTGCTACGCTCGTGGTCGCCACCGACTCGCGCGCGTCTGATATGCCCAACGCGGTTCGCCGCGCTCCGACCTACTATGTCGCGCCGGTCGCCAGTTGGGCGGGGCCCTACGTCGGACTCTACACCGGCTTCGGCACCAACCAGTGGCAGGAGACCAACACCTTCGGCTCCCCGCCCGCGATGCATATGGACGGCTGGAAGTTCGGCGGGCTGGTCGGCATCAACTGGCAGACCGGACGCTTCGTGTACGGCTTCGAAGCCGACCTTGGCATCGACCAGGCGCGCTTCTCGAAGAGCGAGACATTCTCGTACTGCGACATGATGTGCTTTACATCGACCCACACGCAGACGATCCGGCGAACGATGGAGGGTACGGCACGCTTGCGTGCCGGCTACGCCGTCTTCGATAACTCGCTCGTCTACGTGACCGGCGGCCTCGCGTGGAGCCGGGTGAGGATGTGCGACCAGTACAGCGACACCTTCGGGTCGTCGTCGTACTGCAACAACAGCAACCTCCTCGGCTACGCCGTCGGCGCTGGCTGGGAGCAGCGTCTCTTCAATACCGGGCTGTCCGCCCGGTTCGAATACCTCTTCAAGAACGAGAACGCGTTCAGCGCGGTCTCGAGCTGCAGCGGGTGCGGGCAGGACTATCACAACGCCCTTAACCTGACCCCGCACACCGTGCGCGGCGCGCTGGTCTACAACTTCTGATCTTCGCTCAACTTGTTCGAAAGCCCCGGCATCACTGCCGGGGCTTTTTCTTTACCTTGAGCTTGTCGAAAGGTTATTCAACTTTCAAAATTTTATATTTCTGCGTACCGCGCGGGGTGTGGAAGGAAAACTCGTCCCCTTTCTTTTTGCCGAACAGCGCCGCGCCGAGCGGCGAGTGGTAGGACACCTTGCCCTGCAAGATGTCGGCCTCCTCGGCACCCACAATAGTGTAGGAATGCTTGTCGACTCCACCAATTTTTTGCACCAAGACCGTCGCGCCCATCCCGACCACGTCGGACTTGGAGCCGCGCACTATTTTGGCGTTCTTCAAAATACTTTCAAGCTTGGCGACGCGCT
>SICK01000012.1 GCA_009691465.1 Candidatus Kaiserbacteria bacterium
CCACGAAAGCGGAGTGGCGCTCAACACGGGCTCACGCCAGAGAAGTTCGTACGGAGATATCCTCGGTGCCGGCCGTGTTGTGTTCGGTAACTGGGCAAAGGCAATACGGGCAGCCAACCTAGACTACTCCAAGATCCGTAAAGGACGTTCGAAAGGATGGTGGACAAAACCGCGTATTCTCATGTGTATCAAAAACCTTGAGAAGCGAGGCATACGTCTCAGCCATAATGCAATACAAAGTAGCCATGGTGCCCTGTTTGGGATAGCCGTACACTACTTCGGAAGCTGGAGCCAAGCGGTCGAGGCTGCGAGTATATCCTACCGGCTTCATACGCGGGTATGGTCAACCAAGGCCTGGATGCGTAGAATGCGAGAAGACGAGTACGACGCAACGCTCGAAAGAGCACAAACCAACGCAAGGAAACGAAGGAGTTCCAAATGACCTTGCCCAAGTCGCTGACCAATATCCTGAAGCAAATGCCGCGCATCCCGATCGATAAGATTCGGGAGAACGTGGTCACGCTCAGAACCGACTACGAGCCGGAGTCTCTGGGGGAACTTGGAGATTCCATGGAAGACAAAGGGCAATTGCAGCCCATTATCGTCCAACCGGGCGACGATGACTACTACGACCTTGTCATCGGCTCTCGACGCCTTCGGGCAGCGAAAGCCAAAGGGCATCGCGATGTCGTTGCGTATGTGATCGACAAGCGCGAGCCCGTCGAGCTGCTCTTCATCGCACTGGCCGAGAACCTGCATCGTCGCGACCTGAATGCTTTCGAGGAGGCACAAGGGTTCTTGCGTCTCATGAAGGAGTTCAGTCTCGAGCTCAAGGCGATCGCCAAGGGGGTCAACAAGAACGAGCAGTACGTTCGCCAGCGCCTCCAGTTGCTCAGCATGCCGGAGGAGGTGGTTGAGATGGTCGCAGAGCAGACCCTCCCGATCAACAGCGTTCGTACGCTCGCGCGTCTGCCGACTAGCGAAGATCAGGTTCGTCTCGCTCGGTCGGCAGTCAAGAACCGCCTCAGCCAGTCGGAGTTGAGTGCGGAGGTGAGGAGAGAGCTTGCGGAACCGCCTCGAACGGAGCGGGAGTCCCACGAGCTGACTTCTGTGAAGCTGCAAGCCCGCGTCGGCGAGTTCACCACCTTTCTTCAAAAGGTGCCGCGTCGCATCAATCTGCGTCGCATGAACACTACCGAGAAGCAGGCCGTCCTCAAGTGCCTCGAAGCGCTTGGGGATGAAGTGAGGTCGTTGCGGGACATGGTCAAGAACGCTTTCGCGACCACTTCGGCGCCTGCGCACCCAAACCTGACCAGAAGCCACAAGGAGCCCGACAATCACGGGCAGGAGTGGACGACGAGGGACATCAGGCGGATCAACTCCGTCAGGCGTCCTTCGGACGAAGAGCTTACTATCGAGCTTGGCCGCACCGTCGGTGCGATCAGGGCAATGCGGGCTCAAACGAGCGAGAAAGTGTGAAATACTGTGCGACCGATACAATGCCGCCCGGCGCAAGCTGGGCGGTTTTTCTTTTCTCAAAATCCGTTGTATTTTATACAGCATGACCACGGCGGAAGTGCGACAAAAGTTTTTGGATTTTTATGCTTCTAAAGGACATACTATTTTGCCCTCGGCGCCTTTGGTGCCTGAAAATGATCCGACGACGCTTTTTACCTCCTCCGGCATGCAGCCGTTGGTGCCGTACCTGTTGGGCCAGCCGCATCCGGGTGGTAAGCGCTTGGCCAACGCACAAAAGTCGGTCCGCACCGGCGATATAGACGAGATAGGGGACAACCGGCACCTCACTTTTTTTGAAATGCTCGGCAATTGGTCGCTCGGCGATTATTTTAAACAAGAGCAACTGCCGTGGGTATACGAATTTTTGACCAAAGAATTGAAGCTCGACCCGGAGCGTTTGTGGGTCACTTGTTTTGAGGGGGACGAAGCACTCGGGATACCCAAAGACACCGAGTCGGCGGATATTTGGAAGAGTTTGGGAATCCCGGAAGAGCGAATACATTTTTATGATGCCAAGAAAAATTGGTGGAGCCGCTCGGGCACACCCGAACATATGCCCGCGGGCGAGCCGGGGGGCCCTGATTCGGAAGTATTTTTTGAATTTACCGACGTGACGCACACAGCGGCGTTCGGAGAGACCTGCCACCCCAACTGCGACTGCGGACGGTTTATGGAGATAGGGAACTCGGTTTTTATGGAATATATAAAGAAGGAAGACGGCAGTTTTGCAAAACTCGCCCAGCGCAACGTCGACTTTGGCGGCGGGTTGGAGCGCCTTGCCGCGGCAACACTCAACACCGATGACGTGTTTGTAACCGATGCCTTCTGGCCGATGATAGAAAAACTGCAGTCCGTATCCGGCAAAACATATGCCGACGACCCCAAACCCTTCCGGATCATCGCTGACCATATCCGTGCCGCGACCGAGCTTATTGCACAAGGGGTACTGCCGGGCAATGTCGAACGCGGATACGTGGTACGGCGCTTGCTGCGCCGCGCGGTGCGCGTGTGCGACACCTTGGGTGTGCAAGAGGGCCTGCATGCCGTGACTGCGGTGCCAGAAATTCTGCGTGAGGAGGAGCAATTTAGAAAAACGCTTGAGCGGGGTATTAAAGAGCTTGCGCGCTTTGCCGTGGGCGGTTCGCTGTCGGCACAAGACGCCTTCCAACTCTTTACCACCTACGGATTCCCCATAGAGCTCATTGCCGAAGAGGCCGGGACCCGCGGCATCAAGCAGATAGATATGGAAGGGTTTAAAGAGCTGCTCAAACAGCATCAGGCACTGTCCCGTGCCGGGTCAGAACAAAAGTTTAAGGGCGGACTGGCCGACAACTCCGAAAAAACTACCCGCCTCCACACCGCGCACCACCTCCTGCTTAAAGCGTTGCAACAGGTGCTGGGCGGCCATGTGCATCAGCGGGGGAGCAACATCACGCAGGAGCGGTTGCGCATCGACTTTAGCCATCCTGAAAAAGTGACGAAAGAACAACTCGCGGAAATCGAGAAGATAGTAAACGAAAAAATACAAGAAGACCTGCCCGTCGTGCGCACCGAAATGCCGCTCGAGGAAGCCGAAAAGTTGGGTGCAGAGCACGAGTTCGGTGCCAAGTACCCTGCGCGCGTTTCTGTATACTCTGTCGGGCCACTGGACAGCGCGTTTTCTATCGAGTTTTGCGGCGGGCCGCATGTTACGCATACCGGCGAGCTATCTACCGGCGGCGTTTTTAAAATTTTGAAAGAGGAAGCGGTCGCGCAAGGCATCCGGCGTATCAAAGCGGTGTTAGAATAACCACATGTTTGGGTTCGGAAAAAAGAAGGACGAGGGCCGGACTGTCTTGGTGTTGGATGTTGAAAACGGCTCGGTGGCCTGCGCTCTTTTGCGTTTGACGCCGGGAGCACAGCCAAAGCTTTTTGGTGAGCGCCGGGTGCACCTGCCGCTTGCTATGAGCCGGACGGGGGGTGGTCTTGCCGCAAGTGTAGAGAAAGCACTCGAGCAGGCATTGTATGAGATAGCCGAAGTAGCCGGCCGTCTGCGCAACGCCGCGGCGGGACAGGCGCACAAAGAGGAGCTTTCTGCTATAGGTCACGTGAGCCAAGCCTCTATAATTATGTCTCCGCCATGGGGCAAGCCAAACCTCGAGAGCGGCCGGCCGGACTTTCTTGAGGATATGACGGACAGTGTGTCGGGCGCAGTGGGGCGCTCGTTCGGGGCGGTGCCGGTTTCTTTTTATACGTCGGCCGGTGCTGCGGCCTATGGCGTCCGCGCTCTTTTTGGTACACAGCCTTCTTTGGTGTGCGTTGTGACCGGTGAGATGACGGAGTTGTTGGGTCTGGACGAAGCAGGGGTGGTGGCGCATGCGACGATGCCGCACGGCTCGCACGCCTTGTTGCGTACCCTGCGTTCGCACGGCGGCTACTCCGAGGCGGAGGCACGTTCGGCGGCGCGCCTGCCGTTTGACAGCAAGCACCTACGCGAGCCCTTCGGCGCGGCGGCCGAGCACGCGGCCCATCATTTTAGAGACGCCGCGCGCGAGTGTGTTGCACCGGGACAATACTCGCGCATCCGCGTGGTGGGCGGGGACGCGGCGGCCGAATGGTTTGCCCGCGCACTTAGTGCGACCGACTCTTTGAGTGAGCTCTTTCCCAAAGGCGAGGTCCGCGCCCTGCGCTCCCAGCATGTAAGCCCCTTTGTCGCCGCACACGCGGCCGCCCCCGATACCATGCTCCTGCTCAACGCTTTGTTTATAGGCGGTCAATCTTCCCTGTAAGTTGTGTATACTAGGTTTATGCGAGATATCAAGCACGGCGACGGCGGCGAGAGGTCTATCCGCAATATCCCCGTACGGGAGCGCCGCCCCGGGCGGTTTGCCTATATCCCAGAAGACGGTCCCGTGCATCTGCCCCGCCGCAAGCGCCATCTCGGCCGGTTTTGGTTTTGGGCTTTTGTAGTGATTGTGGTGGCGGTGCTGGGAGGCGTGCTCGCCTCGACGGTGTTTGCCGGCGCCTCGGTCACGGTCCACCCGCGCACCGAGCTGGTGACCATGCCGGATACCCTGCAGGCACAAGCAAACGCGCCGGTCGGCGTCTTGCCCTACAAAATAGTCACCGTCACCCGCTCGGCCTCGGCCAGCGTCCCTGCGCAAGGCGTCCAAAAAGTCTCCCGCCCTGCAAGCGGGGTGCTGACGGTCACCAACTCTTACTCTGCGGCCAGCCAGCGGCTGATCAGCAATACCCGTTTTGAGGCCCCGGATGGACATATATACCGTATCCGCGACTCGGTGACGGTACCGGGGATGCAAGGCACCACGCCGGGCACGGTGACCGCAACCATCTACGCCGACTCGCCGGGCCCCGCCTACAACAAAAGCGCGGGTACCGTTTTTACTATCCCCGGTTTTAAAGGCGACCCACGCTATACAAAATTCTCCGCAAAATCGGAAGGAGCCATTGCCGGCGGGTTTATAGGTGACGAACCGGCGGTGGCACCGGCCGACCTTGCCGCGGCCAAAGCCACGTTACAAAAACAACTCGAGGGCGATGTGCGTGCGGCGGCGGCGCAAGAAATCCCCGAAGGCTATGCCGCAATATCCGGCTCGCTTTCGATAAGCTTCGGTGACCTCACACAGACCGCAGGGGACAACAAAACCGCCCAACTGACACAAACTGCCACCGCAAGCGGCGTTATTGTGCGGGTGGCCGACCTCGCCGGCGCTATCGCGCACAAGGTCGTCGCCGGATACAAGGGCGAGCCGGTGCTCTTTGCAGAGGCGGGGGAGATGAACATCGCAGTAGCCTCGAGCAGCAAACGCAGCGACGGCGGACCCCTTACCCTCAATCTGTCCGGCACCGCCACATTGGTGTGGCAGTTTGACCCCGGGGCCATACAAACCGCGCTCGCGGGCAAGAATAAATCCGAGTTTGAGGGCATTATGGTGCCCTTCCACCCTGCGGTCCCCAAAGCGGAAGCCAGCATCAAGCCTTTTTGGCATGGCAAGTTCCCCGACGACGCTTCTACCATCTCTATCAAGGTCGCCGGGCAATAAATCCTTACACCAAGCCCCCCAATTGTTGACAGCCCCGGGGGCGTAGGGTAGGATAGAAAAGTCTCAGTTGATGGATACCCAAGCACCAGAAGTAACGGGCGTGGTCGAAGAGGTCTTGCCTAATACGTTGTTCAGAGTATCTCTGGAGGACAAAACGGTGGTGCTTTCTTATCTCGCGGGCAAAATGCGCCTCCACCGGATTAAAGTCTTGGTCGGCGATAAGGTTTTGTTAAAACTTGACCCCTATGGGGGCAAAGCGCGCATCACGAGGCGATTGTAACTTATGAAGGTAAAGGCATCGATAAAGCCGCGTTGCGCGGTCTGCAAAATGGTACGCCGTAAGGGGCGCATCTATGTCGTATGCACTAACCCTCGCCACAAACAACGACAAGGATAGCTGAAGCTTGCGAAGCAAATATAAAAAGATGAGAATTTCCGGTATCACCATCCCCAACAAGCGCGCCGTCTATGCATTGACGGCTCTCTATGGTATCGGCCCGGCGCGCGCAGCCAAGATTTTGACCGCGGCCAAAATTGACCTGATGAAAAAGGCCGACGAGCTCACCGCCGAGGAGGAGAACGCAATCCGCAAGCAGCTTGAGGGTTTGAAGTTGGAGGGCGACCTTAAACGCGAGGTCGCGGGCAACATCAAGCGGCTCAAGGACATCGGCGCCTATCGCGGACTCCGGCACGGCAAACGCCTCCCGGTACGCGGCCAGCGCACCAAGACCAACTCCCGCACCGTGCGCGGCAACGTCCGCAAGACGATGGGCTCCGGACGCCGCAAGGTTGAAAAAACCTAAAATATCTATATAATCCAACGCTACGATCAAAAGGTATGGGAAAAAAGCGAATAGTTAAAAAAGGAAGGGGTGACGGCGCCGCAGGTGTTGCATCTTCGTCGCGCTCGGGCAAGCGCAAGCTCGACAGCGGCATCCTGTTTGTAGAGGCCACCTACAACAACACCAAGGTTTCGCTCGCGGATAACTCGGGCAATGTGGTCACCTGGAGCTCTTCGGGGAGCCTCGGATTTTCGGGGGCCAAAAAAGGTACGCCGTTTGCCGCCGCCAAAGTGGGCGAGCTGATCGGCGAGCGGGGGAGCGGCATGGGGCTTAAGGAAGTATCGGTGGTAGTGAAGGGTGTCGGCGCCGGACGCGAGTCGTCTATACGCGCTTTTTCGACCAAGGGGATACAGATCAACTCCATCAAAGACATGACCCCCGTACCGCACAACGGCCCGCGCCCTCCGAAAGCGCGCCGCATCTAATCTATATGTACTTCCTTAATTTGTCGCATTAATATGCTCCTGGGACCTAAATATAAAATCTGCAAACGCCTCGGCGCCTCGGTATTTGAAAAATGCCAGACGCAGAAATTCCAGCTGGCCGAGGCTCGCGCTCCGCGCAAAACGTCCCGCCGCCGCGGCGGTAGCGACTTTGGTCTCCAGCTGCTCGAAAAGCAGAAGGCGCGCTTTACCTACGGGCTCTCCGAATCACAATTCTCGCGCTATGTGCACGAGGCTATGGAGCGCAAGGGTAAAGACTCGGCCAGCGGCTTGCTGTCGCGCCTCGAGGCGCGGCTCGACAACACCGTCTATCGTGCGGGCTTGGTAAAGACCCGCCGCGCCGCCCGCCAGATGGTTGGCCACGGCCACATTTTGGTCGACGGCCGCCGGGTCAACGTACCGTCGTTCAAAGTCGAAAAAGGCATGACCATTTCTGTCCGCCCCGAAAGCCGCGACAGCGCGCTCTTCGTCAATCGCACCGACACCATGGCCGAGACCAAAGCTCCGGCATGGCTTTCTTTTGAAGACCAGGGATTCGCAGTCGCGGTGACCGCGGAGCCGGGCTTGGGAGAAGGCGAGGCGCCGTTTAGCGCGCCCGTCATCATCCAGTTTTACAGTCGCTAACTATTGTCGATAGTTAGCAATCAAAAAGGATTATTAATGTTTTAAGAATTACGGATTGAGTTATGATGGAATATTCTATAACACTGCCTTCTAAGCCCCGCGTGGTGTCAGAGGCAGAATCGGAGGGTGTGTACGAGATAGACGGGCTCTACCCGGGCTACGGCCACACGCTCGGCAACAGCTTGCGCCGCATTATCCTCTCGTCGCTCCCGGGCGCCGCGGTAACCAGCGTCAAAATCGAGGGTGTCGAGCACGAGTTCTCCACCATCCCCGGCGTGCGCGAGGATGTCGTATCAATATTGCTCAACCTTAAAAAGCTCCGCTTCGAAATCCTGACCCAGGAGGCACAGACTATCAAACTCTCGGTCAAAGGACCCAAAAAAGTCTCCGGCAGCGACCTTACGGTCCCCGGCCAGGTGCGCCTGCTCAACGAAGGCGCCTACCTATGTGAGATTACCGACAAGACCGAGCTCAATGCCGAGTTCCGCATCGAGCGGGGCTTGGGCTATGTGTCGCGCGAGGCGCTCAAAAAGGACCGCGTCGAAATCGGCGAGATTTCCGTCGATGCAATCTTCTCGCCGATACGCCGCGTCAACTATGAGGTAGAAAATATGCGCGTGGGCGACCGCACCGACTTTAACCGCCTGCGCATTTCTATCGAGACCGACGGCACGCTCACGCCCAAGTCGGCTCTTGAGCAGGCCATCGAAATTATGATTACCCAGCTTAAGGCCGTAGTCGGTTTCCGCGAGGAGCCGCTTGAGGAGGTTCGCGGTGAGTCTGCCTCCGCCGTAGCGGCGCCGCTTGCCGACTCGGCCGAGGCGCTCAAGACCCGTATCGAGGACCTCGAGCTCTCGAGCCGCACCATCGCCTCGCTCGAGAAGGCCAACATCCGCACGGTCGGCGGGCTCGCCCGCAAAAAGGAGCAGGATCTCACCGAGATAGAAGGCCTCGGACCGAAGTCCATCCAGGAAATCAAACGCGCGCTGGCGAACTTCGGCATCGTCCTGAAATAATATGCGTCACGGTAATGTAAACAGAAAATTCGGCCGGGAAAAGGGGCAACGCATCGCCCTGCTCAAGTCGCTTGCGCGTTCGTTGGTCTTGCGCGGGCGTATGCAGACCAGCCTCGCCAAGGCAAAAGAAATCCGCCCTATGGTAGAAAAGATGGTCACCCGCGGCATGCAGGGCACGCTTGCCTCGCGCCGCTTGCTGATTGCCCAGTTGGGCGACGAGCGCGTGGTGGGCAAGCTGATTAAGACCGCCGAGGGCTACAAGGGCCGCGCCGGCGGATATCTGCGCATTGTCAAAATGGGCCCGCGCAAAGGCGATGCATCCGAAATGGCCCTGATCGAATTCGTGTAATTTTATGAAAATTACACAATAAAAAAGTACTATATGATTACCATCGACGCACAAGACAAGACTCTGGGACGCGTGGCTTCTGCCGCGGCCAAGGTGCTTATGGGCAAGCACAAGCCTACCTTTGTAAAACATCAGGTAGTGGCCGAGGAGGTGACCATCATCAACGCCGCCAAGGTCAAGGTGACCGGCACCAAAGAACGCACCAAGGAGTACGTCCGCTACTCGGGTTACCCGGGCGGGCAAAAAATTGAGTCCTACGCGATGCTCACCGCAGACACCGAAGTGGGCAAGGCCCGCAGGGGACACAAAGAGGCCATCCGCCGCGCGATTTTGGGCATGCTCCCCAAGAACAAACTGCAGATGCGCCGCATCAAGCTTTTGACTATTCAGAATTAATGTATGGCTACTCCTAAAGAAAAATCCGCAGAACGCTATATCGAGGCCGTCGGCCGCCGCAAGACTGCTATTGCGCGGGTACGTCTGATGCCCGCCGCGCGCACGGTGGTGACGGTCAACACCAAAGACGTTAATGCCTACTTCCCGACGCAGCCGCTGCAGATGGCGGCGCTCGAGCCTTTTCTTAAAATCGCCCTGCCGACGCAGTTTGCGGTCTCGGTCAAAGTCTCGGGCGGCGGCATCGCCGGCCAGGCTATCGCCGTGCGCCACGGCATCTCGCGCGCACTCATTGCATACGACCTTTCCTTGCGCGGGGCACTCAAAAAAGAAGGATTCCTCAAACGCGACCCGCGTGCCAAAGAGCGCAAGAAACCGGGGTTGGTCAAGGCCCGCAAGCGCAAGCAGTGGTCTAAACGCTAAGAGTAAAAAACCGCCGGATTTGACTCCGGCGGTTTTTTGTTTACAATAGTGGCTCGTATGGACGACTCCGGAGAGGAATTTGTTGCAGAAGAGGAAGCGGTGGCCGGACCGGCTGCATTGAAGTCCCTTCGAGAGAAGCTCAAAAAGGCGGTCGCCGAAAAGCAGGAGTATCTTGAGGGTTGGCAGAGAGCGCGGGCCGATCTGGTCAACTACAAAAAGGAGACCGCAGCAAGTTTTGGCGAAAAAGAAGAAAGAATAAAAGCCGAATTTGTCAAAGAGCTGATGCCTGCGTTGGATGTTCTGGAGCTCTCGGTCAAGCATGACGACAGTCCGACCCTAAAAATGCTTGAGCGGCAGTTTTTGGACTCATTACGCAAGATAGGGGTAGAGCGGTTTGGTGCGGTGGGGGAGAAGTTCGATCACTACAAACACGAAGCGTTGATTCAAAAAGGAGACGGAGACACGATAGTAACGGTAGAACGCTCCGGATACAGCATTGGAGATAGCATTATCAGACCGGCACAGGTAATAATCTAAATTTATTTAGATTAAATTAAAAAGTAAACATACTATGGGAAAAATTCTTGGTATAGATTTGGGTACGACCAACTCCGCCATTGCGGTGATGCAAGGCGGCGAGCCTCGGGTGTTGGAAAACGCCGAAGGCGCGCGCACTATGCCCAGCGTGGTCGCCGTTTCTAAAACCGGCGAGCGGCTGGTGGGCCTTATCGCGCGCCGGCAAGCGGTCACCAACCCCAAAAACACGGTCTATCAGATAAAGCGTTTTATCGGACACATGTTCGATGAGCCGGCGGTACAGAAGGACAAGGCGTCGGTGCCCTACGAAATACGCAAATCGCAAAACGGCGGTATCGAGGTCAAAATGGGCGACGCGTGGATGCGCCCCGAGGAGGTTTCGGCGATGATACTGGGCAAGCTCAAAGCCGATGCCGAAAAGCGCCTGGGCGAGCCTATCACCGAGGCGGTCATCACCGTGCCGGCGTACTTCAACGACGCGCAGCGCGCCGCCACGCGCGACGCAGGCAAGATTGCCGGCCTTGAGGTCAAGCGCATCATCAACGAGCCCACCGCGGCGGCGTTGGCCTACGGGTTTGATAAAAAGAAGGACGAAAAGGTGGCGGTCTTCGACTTTGGCGGCGGGACGTTTGACGTCTCGGTGCTGGAGGTCGGGGCCGACGTCATCGAGGTCAAGTCGACCGACGGCGACGCACATTTGGGCGGCAAAGATATCGATCAAAAAATAATCGACTGGCTCGCGACCGAGTTTCAAAAAGAGTCGGGCATCGACGTGCGCAACGACCCGCTGGCGCGCCAGCGGCTCGACGAAGCGGCGGAGAAGGCCAAAATCGAGCTCTCGACCGCGGTAGACACAGAGGTAAACATCCCGTTTATCACCAGCGATGCATCCGGCCCGCGGCACCTGCTGGTCAAAATGTCGCGTTCAAAATTGGAAGAACTTACCCAAGAGTTCATCGACCGCGCGCTCGCTATCACCAAACGCGCGATGGAAGCGTCTCCGTTTAAAATCGGTGACATCAACCAGGTCATTTTGGTCGGGGGCCAAACCCGCATGCCGGCACTGCAGGCGGCGGTAGAGAAGTACTTCGGCAAGAAGCCCAACATGTCAGTAAACCCCGACGAGGTGGTGGCGATAGGCGCCGCTATTCAGGGCGGGATACTCGGCGGCGAGGTACGCGATGTCCTGCTACTCGATGTTATCCCGCTGTCGCTCGGTATCGAGACCATGGGGGGTGTGGCGACCAAGCTGATTGAGCGCAACACCACCATCCCCACCAGCCGCTCGCAGACCTTTAGTACCGCGGCAGACAACCAAACCAGTGTCGAGATACATATCAGCCAGGGCGAGCGTGCGATGGCAAGCGACAACAAAAGCCTGGGCCGGTTTGTGCTCGACGGTATCCCGACGGCCCCCCGAGGCATGCCGCAGATTGAGGTGACGTTCGATGTAGACGCCAACGGCATACTCACCGTCAAAGCCAAGGACAAAGCGACCAACAAAGAGCAGTCGATACGCATCGAAGGCTCGTCCGGCCTCGGCGAGGCGGATATAGAGCGGATGCGCAAAGAGGCCGAGGCCAACGCCGACGAAGATAAAAAGAAGGTAGAGCTGGTCGAGGCGCGCAATATGGCCGAGCAGGCGGTCTATGGCGCCAAGAAGGCACTCGGCGACAACAAGGACAAAATCCCTATGGAGCTCGCGACCGCAATCAACGAAAAAGTATCGGCCCTTGAGTCGGTCAAAGGAGGGGACGACTTGGTAAAAATAAAATCTGCAACCGAAGAGCTGTCCAAAGAACTCTCAAAAGTCTACGAAGCCGTCCAAAAAAGTGGAGGATCAGATGCTCCACAAGAGCCGGGCACGCAATCCGCACCGGAAGACACAGACAAGAAATAGTAACTTTTGTCAAACTGTGTTAGAATGTTTCTAATGCAGGGTGCACCGAAAAAATTGGCTTCGGCCAAGACAGTGTTCCGCGCGTATTGGGCGCGGGTGAGCGAGCATAAAGGACTGCTGGCTACTATCCTCGTGGGCGGAGCGATAGTGCAAGGGGCCACGCTCGTAGCGCCGCTTTACTTGCGGCAATTCTTTAACCTGCTTGCTCAAAACACCCCGAGCGAGGCTGTGGTTGTTGCGCTCTTTGCCGCACTGACGGTCGTGGTTGCTATGTGGCTCGTTGAGTGGGTGGGTCGGCGTATCCAAGACACGGCCAACATGTACCTGTCCTCGCGCGTCATGACGCAACTGATGACCAGCTCATTCAACTACCTGCTCGGCCACTCGTACAATTTCTTTATCTCCAATTTCGCCGGCTCACTGACCCATCGGGTGAGCAAGTTTGGTCGCTCGTTCGAAGTATTGTTCGATACGCTCGTCATTTCGTTTATCCCTACCTTTGTTTTCGTCTGTGGAGCGATCGTGGTACTTTTTTTGCGGCATCATACGCTGGGGCTGGCACTCTTGGCCTGGACTATCTGCTTTTTGGCGTTTCAGATATACGTGGCCAAGCTGCGTCAGCCTGCGCGCGCGTACCGCGCCGAGGCTGACACACGCGTCACCGGTGCGCTTGCCGATGCAATATCAAATCAGTCCACCATTGCCCTCTTCTCCGGCAAAATGTTCGAGTCGGGCCTATTCAACGGGGTCGTGGAGGTCTGGCGCAAGGCCACATTGAAGTCTTGGTGGGCGGACGCTTTCATTTGGTCGGGCATAGGACTCTTCATAATCGTCATCGAAGCAGGCCTTTTCTTTGGGGCGGTAAAGCTCTGGCAGCAAGGGCTCGCAAGCGTGGGCGACTTCGTGCTCATCCAGACCTATCTTATGACGGTATTCGACCGACTGGTCGGCATCAATCGCGAGTTGCGTAGATTCTTCGATGCCTACGCCGACTCCGCAGAAATGGTGTATATTCTCGAGCTTCCGCACGCGATAAAAGACAAAAAAGGCGCCAAAACATTGCAGGTCAAAACAGGTGAGATTTGGTTTGACGATATGACCTTCAGTTTTGGCGATGGGACGCCGGTGTTGCACAACTTTAACCTCACTATCAAAGGCGGTGAGCGGGTTGCCTTGGTGGGACCCTCGGGCGCGGGTAAGACGACCGTTACCAAGCTCCTCTTGCGATTGTATGACGTACAAAAAGGCGGGATAAAAATAGACGGGGTCAACATCTCCGGCGTGACGCAGGACTCGTTGCGCGAGAACATCGCCTTTGTGCCGCAGGAGCCGATACTCTTTCATCGCACACTGATGGAAAACATCCGCTATGGCCGGCGCGACGCGTCGGACGCCGAAGTGATAGAGGCGGCCAGGCTGGCGCACTGCCACGGGTTTATATCTAAACTGCCGGAGCAGTACAACACCTACGTGGGCGAGCGCGGGGTCAAACTGTCGGGCGGCGAGCGCCAACGGGTGGCTATCGCCCGCGCGATACTCAAAAACGCGCCTATTTTGGTACTCGACGAGGCTACTTCCTCGCTGGATTCAGAGTCCGAAGCGCTCATCCAAGACGCGCTGGAAACTTTGATGAAAGGCAAAACGGTGGTCGTGATAGCCCACCGGCTCTCGACTATTATGAAAATGGATCGCATCATCGTTGTCGAAGGAGGCTCGATAGTCGCGCAAGGGACGCATCTGGAGTTGGTCAACCAGGAGGGCTTGTACCGCAAACTCTGGTCAATACAGGCCGGCGGGTTTCTTGGTGACGGTCACGCGCCAAAATTTGAAGATATCCTCGATACTCCAGATGAAGAAGACGGCCTTGAACCGGAGGAGGAAGGGAAGTAGCCCCGACGCCTAGTCGGGGTCCCGACCAACGCGTCGGGAAATAGTTTGCACTAGTCTAACTTTTTGTTAGACTAGGCATATGTCAGACAAGCGCGACTATTACGAACTGCTGGGGGTGCAAAAAAGCGCTTCTAAAGAAGAGATAAAAAAAGCGTTCCATAAGCTGGCGCACAAGTACCACCCGGACAAAAAAGAGGGCGACGCCGACAAGTTTAAAGAAGTATCGGAGGCCTACTCGATACTGTCCGACGACAAGCGTCGCGCCGAGTACGACAGCTACGGCCGCGTCTTCGGCGGCGGGGGAGCGGGTGCCGGCGGCTTTCAGGGCGCGGCAGGGGGCTTTGACTTTTCGCAATTCCAAGACGCTTTCAACCAGGGCGGGTTTGATATGGGAGACATCTTCTCCGACTTTTTTGGCGGGCAAGGCACGCGGAGCCGCCGCGGCCGGGATATCTCCATCGACCTGGAAATTTCCTTCCGCGACTCGGTCTTTGGGGTCAAGCGCAAGGTGCTCTTGGCCAAAACAGCGCTGTGTGACTCGTGCAAAGGCACCGGCGCCGCATCGGGGAGCGAGATGGTCACCTGTACGCAGTGCAACGGCGCGGGCAAGGTGCATGAAACCAGCAACTCCTTTTTCGGCACCGTCACGATGGTGGCACCCTGCAGACACTGTAAAGGACAGGGCAAGGTCCCTAAAGAAAAATGTCACACCTGCCGCGGCGAGGGCGTCTACAAAAAGCAGGATGAGATCGAGATCGCAGTACCGGCCGGCATAGACGGGGGTGAGATGATACGGCTCAGCGGTATGGGCGAGGCGGTTTCCGGCGGGCAGTCCGGCGACCTCTACGTCAAAGTGCATGTCGCTCCTGATGCGCGGTTCAAAAAAGACGGCCCCAACCTTTTGACCGAACTCTCGGTCAAACTCTCCGATGCCTTGCTCGGTGCCTCATACAAAATCGAGACACTCGATGGCCCCGAGACAATCAGCATCCCGCCCGGCGTCACGCACGGCGAGATGTTGCAGGTCAAGGGCAAAGGCGGCAGCGCGCCGCGTGGCAAGCGGGGCGACCTGTATGTAAAGATAAAAATAATCCTGCCCCAAAAACTGTCCCGCAGCGCTCGCGCCCTGATCGAAAAACTAAAAGAAGAAGGGATATAAGGCGAAAAAAGCAAACTGCTTTGCTTTTTTCTGCACTTATATCGGCCGGAGGCATGTTTTGCTAGCAGGTAAAACAGCCGAGGCGGGGTCGCGGAAATTCTGAAGCGACGGCGAAGAATTATCCGTGACTATAAAAAATCGGCAGGCCAAGTGCCTGCCGATACTGTTTCTAGGAGATTAAGACCGAGAGGTGCTCGAGGCTCTGCACCACGAGCTTAGC
>SICK01000013.1 GCA_009691465.1 Candidatus Kaiserbacteria bacterium
CCGGCCGGTAGCGCTCGATACCGCGCAGGCCGCTCTGCAAGTCTTCTTTGGTCGTGTAGGTGGTGCCGTTGATGGTCTTCATATAGGGTGCCCACAGTATATAGAACATTTTCTTGACTTTCTACTGACCCGCGCCTACAGTGCAGCCAGTACGTTCCTCATACTTGTGGGAGAGACTCATGTACCGATTGGTGTCCGTGATCCTGTGCTGTGCCACCTTGCAAGGAGCGCATGCACAAGGATATCCGACCCGCGACCTGCGACTCATCATCGCCTCGGCCCCGGGCGGCAACATCGACCTTGCCGCTCGCCGTATTGCCGATGGATTGGTGCGGCGCTTCGGCGTCCGTATCCTCTTTGACTATCGTCCGGGCGCATCGGGTGCTATCGCAAACGACGCGCTCATACGCGCCGTACCCGACGGGTACACGCTTTTGATGACCGCGGGCTCCTACCTTACGACCGCGCCGCATGCGCGATCGGGGCCTGATCCGCTTACCCTAGTTACTCCGGTCAGCATCATCGCGACGTATCCGTTTATGCTTGCGGTACACTCCGGCTCGCCGGTCGACTCGCTCGGCGGCCTCGTCACTCTTGCAAAAAAACGGCCCGGCGAGCTGACCTACGGCTCTTCCGGAGCGTGGAGCGGCCAGCATCTTGCCGGCGCATTGCTGGAGAAGATGGCGGGAGTCCGCATGGTCCATGTGCCGTATCGCGGTACCCCCGCAGGAGTACTCGACTTGTTGGGCGGGCGTCTCGATGCGCTCTATCTAAGCCCCGCGGTCGGCAAACCGTATGTGGACGAGGGGACTATGCGGCCGCTCATCACCACCGGTATGCTCCGCAGTCCGCTTCTGCCGGATACGCCGACCGTTGCCGAGCTGGGGTACCCCGGCTACGCGGTCAGTGGATGGGTGGGACTCTTTGTCCCGGTGGGAGTATCGCCGGAGATTGTGCGGCTTCTTAATAGCACCGTGGGAGACATCCTTTTGGACCCACAGGTGCAGGAAGCTATGCGCAGTCAAAGCGAGGTATTTGAGCAACATTCGCCCGCCGAAGCGCTTGATCGTGCACGCACCGAACAACAGTACTACGGTGCGCTCATGCGCGAACTCGGGGTTGTTCCGCAGTAAGGCCCGTCACACTAGTGTGTCGGGCCTTTTTATTGCATAGGCTACCGGCTGGCTACGAAAGGTGGATGCCGGTTTTGTACTCCCGTATCGGTGTAGGCAAGGGGAGGCGCTGGGTGACCACAAGCTCGCCCTGCCCGCCGCCGTGTACGGTCGTGTGGGGGCCGGGGCGGTACACGAGCACGCCATCCACTTCCTCGGCGCGGCCCAGCGAGCCGGTCTCGGGCAGTGCCAAGATGAGCTGGCGTTCTGCGTGCGGGAACTCGCGCTGCAACAGTTGCAGAGTGCCCACAAACGAAGAGTCTATGACGGTGATTTTTTTAAACGTCCGTACGATGGGGTGCTTGTCGGCAGCGGCAACCAGGTTTTGGAGCGAGGCCATATCGCACACCAGCGCGTCGGCCTCGAAGCGCGCTGCCGAGAGGAGCGCGATGTCGATATTGTCCTCGGCAATAAGCGGCAGGATGTTTTTGGTATAAAACCACACGCACTTCTCGACCCCCTCCTGCGCACTCTCAAACATCACCAGCGGCCGCTCACAGGGCAGGTCACCAAAGTCCTCCGGAGCGATATCCTCTTTGGTGCGCGCGACCAAGTACGGCCGGTCGTTGTGGTAGGCGACTTTGACAAAAAGCCCGTCAGTGCGCTCGAGGCGCTCATCCAGCGGGACACGGATAAAATCCTCTACACTCTTTGGCATGGGGCAAGTATATAGAGGGTGCGATTGACTTTCCACCCCACTCTCCTAAGCTAGTTGCAGACTGCTCATATATAAGGAGTGGCCAATGTGGTACTCTCGACTCGTTCTGGCGGCACTCTTTTGTGTCGTAGTAACTGATAGCGCGTTTGGGCAAGGATATCCCAACCGTCCTATCCGACTCATCATCGGCACGACGGCGGGGACACCTCCCGGACTCGCGGCGCTCACCCTGCGAGAAGAGCTTGGTCGCCGCGCTATCACGCTGGTGCCCGAAGCGCGCCCGGGCGCTGCCGGACTTATTGCCGGCGAGCTGGTCGCACGGGCACGCCCCGACGGTTACACGCTGCTGGTTGTACCGTCGAGCTACCTAAGCGTCACGCCGCACTTCCACGCGACGATGCCGTTTTACCCGCTCGAGGACTTGGTGCCGGTGGTGCGCCTGTTTGTACAGCAGTTCGTGCTCGCGGTACCGGCGCGCTCGCCACTCTACTCGGTGGCGGATCTCGTGGCGGCGGCCAAAGAGCGTCCGAGCACCTTGTTGTACGGCTCGTCGGGGGTGGGGAGCGGACAGCATCTCTCGGGTGAGATGCTCTCGAGCCTCACCGGCGTGCAGTTGGTGCATGTGCCGTACCAGGGGTCGGGTTCCTTGCCCGACATCTTGAGCGGGCGGCTCGACGCGGTCTTCAGCAGTACGCTGATCACCTTGCCGGGCGTGCAGGGCGGCAAACTCCGCGCGTTGGGGCAGACGGGTGGGGAGCGCAGCAGGCTCTTTCCCACCGTGCCGACGATAGGCGAGAGTATCCGCGGGTTTCGGGTTGACCCGTGGATAGCAATCTTTGCCCCCAAGGGGACTCCGAGTGCAGTGGTGGAGTTCTTGAACGCAGAAGTCACGGCTGCGCTCGAGCGCGCAGACGTGCAACAGGCGATGGCGGCGCGGGATGAGCTCTTTGTCCGCAACAGGCCGCAAGAAAACGCGGTGCGCTTGCGCGAGGACTCTGCCCGCTACGGCACACTTATAAAAACATTGGGTATTAAACCCGCACCATAGTAACCCCCGACACACTGCGTTAGTGTGACGGGGGATTTTTATTGATATACATAGCGGATGATGACAGTGCCATCGCCGCCTGCGCCGCCGTTTCCTGCATAGCTACCGCCGCCGCCGCCGCCCTTTACTCCATTGCCTCCATTATGTTCGCCAGCAGCGGAAGTGGCTCCAACACCACCACTACCGTTTCCGCCAGTGGGACGGGATCCGCTGTCTATTTCGCCGCCGCCACCGCCGCCGTAGTACGTGGGTGTTCCGGAGATAGAATACTGTGCTCCGCTGCCGCCGTTAGGGGGATTACTGCCTCCCGCCGAACCTGCTCCACCTCCGCCGCCGGCAGGACCTCCGCCACCACCCCCGGACCCACCGCTGTTTCCTTGTCCAGGAGTGCCTGCTCCGCCCGGTCGGCTACCGTCGCCGGACCCACCGCCGCCGGACCCACCGCTAGTACCTGCATTGTTATTGGGAAAGGATCCATGTCCGCCGCCTATCGCGTTCATACCATCGAAACTGGAAGGATTGCCATTGGTATTTTGTGCGCCTCCGCTGCCTACGGTCACCGGGTATGACTGTGCCGTCACCGCGTGCGACGCTTGATAGAGGACTCCACCTGCACCACCACCACCCAGGCGGTCGCCGCCGTTTCCGCCCCCGCCCCCGCCGCCTGCCACCACCAGCACCGAGACATTGCCTGAAGAGCCGGGGTTGACCGTAAAGGTCCCGGAGGAAGTAAAGGTACAAAGATGATAGTTGTTGTCATCGGAGGCTGGGGTATCGTTCCCGCCGCAGGTTACAGAGAGGGGAGTACTACCTCCGCCTCCGGCGACATAGGCTGCTCCGCACGCAGTGGCGTTTGCGGCAAGCACCACACCGGTGGTACGCGCCACCCCGGTGCTGTCCACACACCACATTTTTGGTGCCCCACTGACACTCCCCGACAGCGGCGCCTCGGCCGCCCAAGCAATGTCGCTGTCGTGGCATGTGGTGGTCAGCGCCCCACCGACAACGATATTATAGTCAGCGGGTTGTACAGCGGTGGTGGCAGGCGAGAGCGCACCGACTCCGGCGGCCTGCTGGGCGGCACTGATGAAATTAAAGAGGCCCCCGGGGACTGAGTTGCTGTTCTGCGCACAAATACCGGAGTAGTTACCGGTGGTGTTGGCATACACCTCGGCCTGTACGCGCCCGTTGGAGAGGTTTTGCTGTACAGCGCCGTCCTTGCCTTTTTGTCGGGCGCCCGACAGTGACACCAGTATGATGGTGGCCAAAATACCGATTATTGCTATCACCACCAGAAGCTCAATCAGGGTGAACCCGCGCTTCAACATATAAATGCCCAAAGATATGCACATCTCGTATGACCTATCTCACGGGGTATACTTATGTTATGCACGTAGCCATAAACGGGTTTGGGCGTATTGGACGCTGCTTTCTGCGCTCTGCGTGGCACGACCCCGACATCGAGATTGTCGCCGTCAATGACCTCGGCGACATCAAAAATCTTGCCTATCTTTTAAAATACGACAGCGTATACGGGCAGTTTGCGGGCCAAGTGGATGTGCAAGACGGCGCGCTCGTCATAGGCGCCAAACGCATTCAATTTATTTGCGAAAAAGACCCGGCAAAACTGCCGTGGAAGGACCTGGGCATCGACGTGGTGGTGGAGTCGACCGGGGTGTTTACTGATTTTGAAAAAGCGCAGGTGCATCTTGCGGCCGGAGCCAAGCGGGTGGTGATATCTGCGCCCGCGCACGGCGAGCACGACGTGGGCGAGCATCCGCAAGGCGCCACGGTCTTGATGGGGATAAACGAAAACCGGCTGTCGCTGTGCCCCATTACCTCTAACGCATCGTGCACCACCAACGCCGCATCGCCGGTGATACAAATTTTGCACGAGGCGCTCGGGGTCGAGCTCGCACTGCTGAACACCACCCACTCCTACACCGCCAGCCAGCACATCGTCGACTCGCCGAGCGCAAAAGACTTCCGCGAGGGCCGGGCGGGCGCACACAATATGATCCCGTCCTCAACCGGTGCGGCTATCGCGGTCACCAAAGCGATACCCGCTCTCGCGGACAAGTTCGACGGTATCGCGGTGCGCGTGCCCACCATTGCCGGCTCGATAGCTGATGTCACTTTTATTGCAGCACGGCCAACCACGGTTGATGAAGTAAACAGCCTGCTCGAAGCGGCGGCCGCTTCGGAGCGGTGGCGGGGGATATTTAAGACCTCACGCGACCCGCTGGTCTCGAGCGACATCATCGGCGAGCCGTACGGCTCTATCGCCGACCTTGCGCTGACGCGAGTGGTCGGTGGCAAACTGGTCAAAGTAATGGCCTGGTACGACAACGAAATGGGGTACACCTCGACCCTCCTTCGGCATGTCAAAGCGGCCGGTGCGCATTTCCAATGAAGATTTTTATTGCTTCGGACCATGCGGGGTTTGAGTTGAAGAAAATACTTTTGGAGTTTTTGCGCTCGGGGGGGCATGAAGTGCACGATTTGGGGCCCGTGATGCTCGAGCCCAAGGATGATTATCCGGACTTTATTATCCCGCTTGCGGAGAAGGTGGCCGAAGAGCCGGGGAGTTTTGGAGTGGCGATAGGCGGCTCGGGCGAGGGCGAGGCCATGGCGGCCAACCGGGTCGTCGGTGCGCGGGCAGCGGAGTATTACGGAGGTGACCTTGCCGTGGTCAAAGTGTCGCGTGAGCACAACGACGCCAATGTCCTCTCGCTTGGGGCACGATTTTTAAACGAGGAGCAGGCCAAGGAGGCGATCAAACTTTTTATAGAAACACCCTTTTCTGGCGATGAGCGCCACGTACGGCGCATCCGCAAGCTAGACGAGTCGGAGGGAGACTAATCCCTTGCTATACTGGGGGGATGATAGAGGTAGTGCCGGCGATTTTGCCGAAGTCTTGGGACGAGCTCGTCGAGGAGGTGGAGCGTGTGCGGCCCTTCGCCAAGTCGGTGCAGATAGACATTGTCGACGGGCATTTTGCCAAGGGCAAAACCTGGCCGTACAAGGACCGCGACACGTTCGACACTATCATCAAACAAGAACACGGCCTGCCGCATTGGGAGGAAGTCGATTTTGAGTTTGACCTGATGATTAACGACCCTGCAGTGGAGGTCAAACACTATGCACATGCCGGCGCCTCGCGGCTCGTACTCCACGCCGCTTCTCCCGGCGTTGCCGCGGCGCTCAACTCGCTCTCCGAGATGCGCGAGGAGGGCGGCGAGTACACCATAAAAGCGGGTGTCGCGCTTGCGGCGCACGCCGGGCCGCACGACCTCGAAGGGCTGGAGCAGCCCGACTTTGTACAAGTGATGGGGATAGAGCACGAGGGGCGTCAGGGCGAGCCGTTTGACCCCGACAAGCGGGCGTTGTTTTTGATAGAGCGTCTGCGCCGCATGTACCCGACGATGCCTATACAAGTAGACGGCGGTGTACGTGCCGAGAACATCAAAATGCTTGTAGACGCCGGCGCGACCCGCATTATCGCGGGCTCGGCAATTTTGAAGGCCGACGACCCGCAAGCCGCGTACCAGGAGTTGGTCCGCCTCGCAAACAGCCAATAGCCGTATGATTACCGAACAAAAAATAAAAGAGCTGGAGCAGAAAGCCGAGGCTATCCGCGAGACCATTATAGAAATGTTGGTCGCCGCTGGCTCCGGCCACACCGCCGGCCCTTTGGGCATGGCCGACATTTTTGCCGCGTTCTACTTTTATATTTTGAAACATGACCCGCACAACCCCGCGTGGGCAGAACGCGACCGCCTGATTTTAAGCAACGGGCACATCACGCCCGTGCGCTACGCGGCGATGGCGCATGCGGGGTACTTCTCCGTAGCCGAATGTCTGACCTTGCGCAAGTTCGGCTCGCGTCTGCAGGGCCACCCCGAGCGCGAGAAGCTGCCGGGGGTGGAGACCACCTCGGGGCCGCTTGGTACGGGGCTGGGCCAGGCCGCCGGCTATGCCTACGGCGCGCGCATGGATGCGCGGGCGGGCTCGGCACAGGCGAACTTCCGCGTGTACTGTTTTATGTCCGACGGTGAGCAGGACGCCGGCAACACCTGGGAGACGGCGATGTTTGCCGGAGCCAACAAGCTTTCTAACCTTACTGCGGTAATCGACCGCAACAACATACAAATAAACGGGATGACCGAAGACGTGATGCCGCTCGACGACCTGCGCGCAAAATACGAGGCCTTCAACTGGCATGTCATCGAGATAGACGGGCACAACATGAACGCCATCATCTCCGCGGTCGAGCAGGCCAAAGCGATTTATGAAAAGCCGACGCTCATCTTGGCGCACACTATCCCGGGCAAAGGGGTCAAAGAGATAGAGTTTGACTATAAGTGGCACGGCAAGGCGCCCAACAAAGAGGAGGCGCAGAAGTTCCTCAACGAACTGCGCACTATGAAGGGCAAAATCCAAAGCGAACATGAGTAGCCAAAGAATACAGAAGGGCACCTTCTGCAGATTATCAGATATAACTTAATAGTATGGAAGACATAACCTCTTTTAGAACAGGTGCTGAAAAGCTTTACTTTGTAATCAGTATTGTTTATCTATGCGTTTGGGGTTTATTCCTTTATGTGGCATTGACTTCCGGATCCCCCGGCGGTGGGGGAGATTTTGTGATTTTCCTTGTTCCCCTGTCACTGCCTTGGTTCTTAGGTAGTGCATGGGCACCAATTTTTATTTGGAGAAGTATTGTCGATAGACAAAGATTTGGTATCACTGCAACCGTAGCAAAGATAATCATTTACTCATTATCATTTCTACCCCTGTTGTACGTTTTCATTCCTTGGCTCATAGGCTATCTGCGTATATAAATGCAGAAGGTGCCCTTCTGACATGAAGACTCGAGACTATAAAACTTTTGCGCCTGGGGAGTATTACCATCTTTTCAACAGAGGGAATGGCAAAATGGATGTATTTGCAGATGCTGCGGACTACTCTTTTTTTCTCTCACGCTTGGAAGAGTATTTGTTTCCTGAAAGAAGAAGGGCACCTCCTGCGTCGCGGTACGAGCGGAAATCTTTCCCGATAGGGTCCTTTACCCTCTTGTCTTATTGTTTGATGCCCAACCACTATCACCTGCTTCTTCGACAAAATAGTAGTTTATCGTTGAGTTCCCTTATGTTGGGGCTGACCACAGGCTACTCTAAGTATTTTAATAAGAAGTATGCTCGAGTCGGTTCGCTTTTTCAAGATCAATTCAAGGCGGTGGGGGTAAGTTCTAATGAGCAACTTCTTTGGCTGAGCGCATATATTCATCAAAACCCAAAAATTTCTGGTCTAGTGGAACATTCAGAAGAATATCCTTACAGCAGTTATCGAACATACCTGACTCCTGGTGGTGTACAACTATGCGATACTAAGATCGTGCTTGAACAGTTTTTGAAAAGGGAGAATTACCAAGAGTATGTAGAAAGCAGCCTTGATGCTATTAAAAGCCGTAAGGCAAAAGAGCTTTCTGCAGAAGGTGCCCTTCTGCAATCCCATGAGTGATACATCTGAAATAAAAGTAGCCTACACGCGCGACGGCTTTGGCCGCGCACTACTTGCGCTGGGAGAGACCAACCCAAACGTGGTGGCGCTCTGCGCCGACCTGGCCGAGTCGACACGCATGCTCGCGTTTAAAGAAAAGTATCCCGAGCGCTACATCGAGTTGGGGGTCGCCGAGCAGAACCTCGCCACGGTTGCCTCGGGGTTGGCTAACTACGGCAAGATACCCTTTATGGCCTCGTACGCCACCTTCTCACCGGGCCGCAACAACGAACAAATTCGTACCACGATATCGCTCAACAACGTGCCGGTCAAAATTGTCGGCTCGCACGCGGGGCTCTCAGTAGGCCCCGACGGCGCGACACACCAGGCGCTCGAGGACTTGGCACTCATGCGTGTACAGCCCAACATGACCGTACTCTCGCCGTGCGACGAAGAAGAGGCGTACAAAGCCACACTCGCCGCGGCTGCCAGCCCGGGGCCCGTCTACATCCGCTTGGCGCGCGAGAAGACGCCCGTCATGACCGCGCCTGAAACTCCGTTTGAGATAGGCAAGGCCAATGTTGTGTGGGAGTCCGATCACGCGCCCGAGGTCGCGATATTTGCCACCGGGCCCTTGTTGTGGGAGGCACTCGTTGCCGCCAAAGACATGGAGCACACACTGCCGTCGGTGGTCATCAACATCCACACTTTAAAACCTCTGGATAAAGAGCGTATCGTCGCGGTCGCACAGGAGGCCGGTGCGGTGGTCACCGTAGAGGAGCACCAGGTGGCGGGGGGCTTGGGCGGCGCTGTCGCAGAACTCTTGGCGGCGGAGTTTCCGGTGCCCATAGAGTTTGTCGGGGTTAAAGACCGGTTCGGACAGTCAGGCGACCCGAAGGAGTTGCTGGAGTATTATGGATTGACGGCGGCGCATATCGCCGCGGCGGCCAAAAAAGCTCATGCGCGGAAGAGTTAACACCTACATCGGTTTTGCGTTCGTGATCTCCTTTGCCTGCTTGATGGCGGTGGTGATTTTGAACGCGTTTAAAGACCTTCCACCCGGAACTCTGGGACCTTAGACAAAGCTTCTTCCAATTGTGCGCGGGTGAGCAGGCCTTTTTGCGCGCCTATTTCTTGCAAGACGGCCGAAGCGTTGGCCGCGCCCCAGCGCAGTGCCTCGCCCAAGTCTTTGCCCAGTGCCAAAGCAACCACGGTGGTCGAGGCAAACGCGTCGCCCGCGCCGGTGATCTCATATGCCGGCCGCGGGTCCGGGTAGCGCGGACAGTGCAGCATCGCACCGGACTCGTCCAAAGCGTAGCCGCCGCGCGCATCGTCGGTGATGACGACTATTTTTGGTCCGAGCGCGTGTATCTGCTGGAGCAAGTCTTGCATCTTCTGTCCTGCCTCGAGTCCGAGTATCCTTTCTGCCTCTTCTTTATTGCAAAAGAAAATGTCGGTGCGCGCGTAGAGGCCCGCGAGCGCCTCTTTGCCCAGCTTCATCTGGAAGGTGCCGGGCTGGAAGGCGAGACGCGCGGCGGGATATTTTTGCAGCCATTGCAAAAGCGCGTGGTGGTAGGGGAGCGAGTTTTGTGCGAGCGAGGAGAGGTATACCCACTTTGGCTCGGTAGAGAGCGTGGGGACCGAGTATGAAAAATCCTCGTGCTTGACCAAAATAGTGCGCTGCGACTCGTACCACAGCACAAAGTGGTAGTTGGTGCGCTTGCCGTCTTCGGTGACCATATACTCGGTGTCCACACCTTCTGTGCGCAGGACCTCGAGACACTCCGCGCCGTAGCCGTCCTTGCCGACGTAGGCGCGCAGGGCCGACGAGAGCCCGAGCCGCGCGGCCGAGACGGCGGCGTTGCTGGCGTTGCCCACCGCGGCGCACACGGTTGCCGACTCGTAGGGTATCTTGTCGCCCCAACGCATGCATATCTCACACTCCTCGTCGTTGATATTGCAATGTACCCGGGCATCCTTAAGCCGGATAAAAGGCTCGGTGACTATGTCGCCCACCGCAAAGAAATCCATACGTACTTTCTATTATATACTGAAGTCATGAAGTCACTGCGCGAGGTCGTGCAGGAATACCGTGCTGCGGGCAAAGCGGTAGGGCATTTCAACATCTCCGACTCCAACCAACTGCGCGCTATCGCGCTTGCCAGCAAAGAAAGCGGCTTGCCGGCTATCATCGGATTGTCAGAAGGGGAGCGAGACTACTTCCCTATGACGCACGCCCGCGCGTTGGTGACGCTCTATCAGGCAGAGGGATTTCCGCTGTATCTCAACGCCGACCACACCTACGGGTTGGACAAAGCGCGCAAAGCAATCGACGACGGGGTCGACTCTATCGTTGTCGACGGCGCCAAGCTCCCCATGGATGAAAATATTTTGCTGGTCAAAGGGGTGGTGACCTACGCCAAGAGCCAAAAGCGCGATGTGTTGGTCGAAGGCGAGCTCGGCTACATCGGCAGCAGCAGTAAGCAGCTCGACGAGTTGCCGGAGGGTGTGACGCTTGAGAACCTGACTACGCCGGAGGATGCAAAAGAATTTGTATCCTCGACCGGAGTAGACTGCTTTGCGCCGGCGGTGGGCAACGTGCACGGCATGCTCAAAAACGCCGCCGAGCCGCGCCTGCATCCGGAGAGGGTCAAAGAGATTTCTACCATCACCAATTTGCCGCTCGTGTTGCACGGCGCGTCGGGCAATACCGCCGAGGATATCAAAGCGTGCATCAGTGCGGGGGTGGCCGTCGTGCATATCAACACCGAACTGCGCGTGCTCTACCGCGATGGTCTCTACGACTCTATACGCTCCAACCCGGGCGGGGTAGCGCCGTACAAATTTCTCGACCCGGCGGTCAAACGGATGAAAGAGTACGTGCAAGAAAAGTTACGGCTCTTTGCCGGCCTATAAATCGCATGCACCGCTCTATTGCATACCTTGCCGCTGCGCTGCTCCTGGTCTCTGCCGGGCTCGTATACGCAGCTCCAAGCCCTTCTGTCACCCTCACCATCCTGCAGCCGATTACTACCGGGCAGTCGGTCAGGTTGTCGTGGTCTAGCACGGGGGCAAACAATTGCCGGCTCTTCCGCTATCCGCCGGGCGGCGGGGAGGACACGTGGTACGACATGGGGCCGGTATCGGTGCCTGCCTCGGCCACCAACTACACCAGCAGTATCACCGGCCCACTCAACATCGCCGGCTACTGGGCCTTCGAAATTGACTGCAGCGCCGGCAACCACGTGGTGTTGAGCGTTGCGGTAGTGCGTGTCACCGTGGCGCCCTGCCAAAACGGCACCGGAAATGCAGGGAGCTGTACCTCGTGCAATGCGGGCTATGTGAGCGACGGGTTTGGCAGTTGTGTCGCGCAGCCGGCGAGTGTGAGCACTCTGACACTCTCGCCTGGGCGCGTGCGCGCGGGCGGTGTGGTGTATGCAAAATGGACTTCGGTCGGGATGACGTCGTGTACGTTGCGCGACAACACCAACGTGGTCAAAAGTACCGCGCTCAATCCTGCGGGCAGCGGTGTGCCGCTCACTATCCTGAAGCGCACCACCTTTACGCTCATCTGCAGTAACAGCACCAACCTCTACACCAGAGTGGCCACGGCCACCCTGTCGGCCAGCTTTAGCGAGTACTAGTTTTCTTGCTTTTTTGGGGCTTTTTCTGTATATTGTGCGGGCAATGGAACTCGCCGTCACCAAGCGCCAAATAGATTCAAAAGATGCAAAAAAGCCCAAATTGCTCCGCGAGGAGGGTGTTTTGCCCGCGGTCGTCTATGGCCGCTCCGAGGAGTCGACCCCAATCTCTATCGACCGCAAGGCGTTCGAGAAGGTCTTTAAGGCCGCCGGCGAGTCTTCGATAATCACGCTGACCGGGCTCGACAGCACCAAGCAGGCGCTCATCCAGGACGTGTCGGTGCATCCGGTATCGGGTGTGATGATCCACGCCGACTTCTACGCAATCGAGAAGGGACAGAAGGTCACCGTGTCCGTGCCGCTCGAGTTCGACGGCGTCTCGCCGGCGGTCAAAGAGCTCGGCGGGATTTTGACCAAGGTGCTGCACGAAATCGAGATGGAGGTAGACCCGTCGGAGCTCCCGCACGCGATACACGTCGATATTTCAAAACTCGTAACGCTCGAGGATCAGATAAAAGTGTCCGACCTTACCTTCCCCGCGTCGGCCAAGCTCTCGGTCGACCAAGACGAGGTGGTGGCCATTATTTCGGTTGCCAAAGAAGAGGTTGAGGAGACGGCGCCGATGGATATCTCGCAAATCGAAACCTCGGTTGAGCGCGGCAAGAAGGAAGAGGAGGGCACCGAAGGAGCCGCCCCCGCCGAGCCCGCAGCCAAAGAAAAGAAAGAATAATCAAAAACTGCCCGAAAGGGCAGTTTTTCGTAAGCTACATCCGTAATGTCCGTCTGGTACAATTGAAGAACTAATGAATATTGGGCGGTACATAGGGCTAGTGGTGCTGGGTATGGGGCTGCTCTTTTGGGCCGCACAGCCCCTTTTGGTGGCCCAAACCGCCGAGGCCCAAACCCTTTCTGCCGAGCAGCGGGCCAAGTTGCAGGCGGAGTATGACCAATTACAACAGGAGATAGCGGGCTGGCAGAAGATTTTGGACGAGACCAAGGCCAAAAAGAACACTTTGACCGGCGACGTGACCGCGCTCGACGCGCAGATAAAAAAGGCCCAGACCGAGATCAAGCAGCGCAGTATCACCATCACCACACTCGGGAGCGAGATAGTGCAAAAGACCGCCGCAATTTTGACGCTCGAGCAGCGGCTGGCCGCCGGCCGAGAGTCGCTGGCCAAACTCATGCGCGAGAAGAACGAGGCAGAAACCATCCCGCTGGCGGTGCTCGCGCTCTCATCGGAAAACTTGTCGAGCTTTTTTAGCGACGTACAAAACATCGACACCATCAACAGCAACCTGCAGGACCGTTTTGCCGAGTTGCGCGGGGTCAAGGCCGAGACACAAAAAGAAAAGGAGGCCCTGGACCAAAAGAAGAACGCCGAGCTCGACGCGCGCTACGTGGTCCAGCAGAAGCAAAATCAGATTAAAGAGAACCAGGACGAAAAGAAACAATTACTCGCTATCACCAAAAAAGACGAGCAGACCTACAGCCAGGTGCTGGCCGAGCGACAAAAGCGCGCCACCGAGATCCGCAACGCGCTCTTTGAGCTGCGCGACAGCGCGGGCATCTCCTTTGCCTCGGCGATGGCGTATGCCACCGAAGCCGAAGCTGCGACCGGCGTGCGCGCCGCATTTATCCTCGGCATCTTGCGGCAAGAGTCCAACCTTGGCGCCAACGTCGGGCAGTGTCTCTTGACCGACCCGGGTACGGGCGCCGGCAAAGGCAAAAACAGCGGCAAAGCGGTCGCCAACGTGATGAAACCCGGCCGCGACGTAGAGCCGTTTCTTGACCTGCTGTCGCGCTTGGGCAGCGACCCGTACTCGACCCCGGTGTCGTGCCCGCAGTCGGTGGGCTATGGTGGCGCGATGGGGCCGTCGCAGTTTATCGCCTCGACCTGGAAGCTGTATGAAAAACGCATCACCACGGCGACCGGTGCCTCTGTTGCCGACCCGTGGAAGCCCGAGCATGCGGTCATGGCCACAGCCCTCTATTTGAAAGACTTGGGTGCCAACAAACAAACCTACAGCGCCGAGCGCGAGGCCGCCGGCCGCTACTACGCAGGGGCCAATTGGGCCAAAAGCGCGGGACTCAACTACGCGGCGAGCGTACTGTCTTTTGCCGACAAATACCAAAAAGACATCGACTTCCTGAAAGAAAATTAGCGCCCAGCGGCAGTTGCAAAGAGTTTTTTTGCATGCTATCTTATTGTCTATGAAAACGGAGACGCACCCGGCGTATTTTGCAGAAGCCAAAGTCACCTGCGCTTGCGGGAGGACCTTTACCGTGGGCTCCACCAAGGAGAAGCTCGAGGTAGAAATCTGCTCCGTCTGCCACCCGTTCTACAGCGGCAATGAGAAGATACTCGACGCCGCCGGCCGCGTAGAGAAGTTCAAAACTCGCAAATCTAAAGCTGCTGCGACGACTGCATCTGTAAAAAAGACTGTTGGGTCGAAGTAGATGGATCTCGCCAAATACAAAGAAAACCCCAAAACGGCGTTCATGGCTACCGAGCTTGAGCGTCTTTTGAGCGAGGAAAAAGAGGTCTCCGAACTGGCAGAAGGCGACATGGCCGAGATGGCGCGCACTGACCTCAAGCGCCTCGCCGAGCAAAAGCAGGTCATCATCGACGAGATGGAGCGCATTCTCACGGTTGAGGAAAAAGAGGAGGAGTTCCCCAACGAGGCGGTGCTCGAGGTCCGCGCCGGCGTGGGCGGCGAGGAAGCGGCGCTGTTTGCCGAGGAGCTCGCCCATATGTACATCGCGTACGCTGAGATACAGGGCTGGCAGGTGCGCACGCTCTCGGAGAGCAAGACCGACCTCGGCGGCTACAAAGAAGCGGTGTTCGAGCTGCGGGGCTTGGGTGTGTACGAAAAGTTGCGCTTCGAAACCGGCGTGCACCGGATACAGCGCATCCCTGCGACAGAAAAGCAGGGTCGCGTGCACACCTCGACCGCCTCGGTGGCGATACTCCCCATCCGCAAGAAGCACAAATTTGTTATCAACCCCGCCGACATTGAGTGGGAGTTTTCGCGTGCCGGCGGCGCCGGCGGGCAGAACGTCAACAAGGTAGAAACCGCGGCCCGCGTGATACACCGCCCCACGGGCCTCGACGCCCGCTCGCAAGCCGAGCGCAGCCAGAACGCCAACCGCGAGAAAGCTATGGCCGTGCTGTTGGCCAAGCTGGAGAATCTGCACGAGAGCCAAGAGGCGGCCAAACACGCCGCTACGCGCAAGGACCAAATCGGCACCGCCGACCGGTCAGAAAAGATCCGCACGTACAACATTTTGC
>SICK01000014.1 GCA_009691465.1 Candidatus Kaiserbacteria bacterium
AAGAAGTACCCAAATGATAAAAAGTCGAGGGCGGCTGCGCTGCAGTATGCAATGACGGAGCAGATGTATTTGACGAGTGTCACTAATACTGAAACATGGAAAGCAGTGGCGGAAGAAGATGGGAGAGCAAGTTTCTGTGTTGGGCCTAGATCGAAGAGACAGGAGGTAGAAAATCTCGTCTTTAATACTAAAAGTAGAAAGGAGGCACGCGATAAGGCGTTTGAATACATTACTACGCACGGAGATGCGCCAGGCGATTCATGCGACGTGGTTGTAAATTAATATTAATTTTTGTATGGGTTTTTCTGCCTGTGTTTGCGCAGGCGGCTTCTTGTTTCGAAAAAGGTTATACGGTGGTGTTTATAAATGGGGTTTTTACTACGCAGCCAGAAGCTGAAGCAAACAGAACTGAATTACGTTATAAATTGGGAGATAAATTTAATAACGAACCTGTAGTTGTAAAACTCGCATACAATCAAACGCATATTGCGGGGCTCGGGGATATTGTTGAGACGGCTGTCCCACTGTTTGACCAGTTTGACCTCAACACCATACTCATGCAGTTGCACAAAGACCTGACGACCCGCAAGTTGTTGCTGGTCGGGCACTCGCAGGGCGCGGTGTATGCGAACAAAATGTACGAGTACCTTTCGGCGCACGGGGTGCCCAAGGAAGACATGGCCGTGTATGCCGTCGCCACCCCCGACACGTATGTCGCCGGCGGCGGAAAATATCTGACCTACACGCTTGATGGGGTCATCAGCGGCACAAAAACTGCGCACTTTACACCACTGCCTCCGAACGTTGATTTTGTGGATTTGCTCGACTCGCCGGACACAGACGAGGCCGATCCGGTAGTAGGTCACTCTTTTATTGCTATGTACCTGGGCGGGTTTGGCACCCGGATAGTGAGTGATATGCGGGAGGAGATGTCGGGGCTTACAGCAACAGCCGGGACGGCAAAAGACGGTTGTTTTGACCCGCCGGAGAATACGCTCGGCTATAAAGCCACGGGGGTCACCTTTGCAGTCGCGGACCCGGTGGCGGGGAAGGTGGGAGCCGGGCTGCAAGTCGCGGGTAAGGCTGTAGTGGCGGCGAAAGACGGTGCTGTTGCGGTAGCAGGGGCCGTGGGGAGCGGTTTGTCGTACGCCGGCTCGGCGGTGGGGTCGTTCTTTGGGTCGTTGGTGCCGAAGCCCCGCACGGAGAACCTCCCCGGCAGTCACGACGTGGTAAAGGCTATTTATGGCTCGAGCGTGACTGAAGAGGATTTAAATGACTTACTGGGGACGGGCCAGGGAGGAGCAGTGGTAACCGCGTTTGCGCAGGCTAAAAAACAAACACCCGCTCCTGTTGTTGAACCGCCGCCCGCTCCTCCGCCACAACCTGCACCTAAAAAAGAAGACGGGGAAGTTAAGGGAGTAGAAGTGGAAAAGCCGCCGGTGCCGCAAGAGCCGCTTATCCCCGCGCCACCGCCGAGCGGTGGCGCGGGCTCTCCGGGTTTTGGAGGAGGTGGGGATCCACCCTTGCCACCGGTTGAGTTGCCTCCACCACCGCCCGAACCTGAACCGCCGCCGGTGGTAGTCGTACCGCCAGAGGTCACGCTTGCGGTCGGCTTTGGAACTTCGACGCTTGGCCAAACAAAGGAGTCGCAACCCTTTTTTGACTATCCGATCCAAAGGTTGGGGAGCGGCCTTACCGGCACGATAGGCTCTGTTGCTTACAAAGTACACGGCACGGATGTGGCAAACCAGCTGGCAAGCGACACGGGCTTGGTCCGTATCTACGACTGCTACGCCGTGGACTACTCTCCGATAGGATATTGTCAAATAGTGTCTCGCAGCACTGCGCTGCAGATTGCGGCTCAGACAGGCGATGATGCGGTGGTGCTTGCCAGTATGTCGGCGTTTGTGTTTGAACCCCTACATCTCTATATGCTCCAGTTCTATTTGGGCGGCGACATGGCTATGTACGGTAGTACGAACGATTCGTATGGAGGTCTCTCTGAAATGGGACACTGGGGCGAAGGGGGTGCCGCCAGCACCTCGTACTTTGATACCAACGGCATACTGGATTGGGGATTCCGCATATGCGACAGCGCAACCTGCGCTTTTTAGACACAAGGTTGTGCTACCATAATTGGGACGATGTTTACGAAGACTTTTTTTCACTTTCTTTTTGGGTTTGGGGCCATACTGGCGCTCGCTTTTGGGGTGCTTATTGTGACGGGTATGCAGATACACACTAGCGCCGTTGACAACGTTGCCCAGCCCCAGTAATCTGGCCACATAGGGTCAGAGACAACAGGCCTCCCCGCGAGGGGGATTTAATGCCACAGGGCGCCTGTCGAGACGGTCGAACTCAACCCTTAACCATAGGGATTTTTTAATCCCAAAAATACACATGGCCATTACACGGCAGAAAAAAGAGGAAATAATCAGCAAGGTCTCCGAGATTGCGAAGTCGGCCAAGACCCTCGTCTTTGCAAACTTTAAAGGTCTCACGGTCGCCGAGCAGAACGAGATGCGCAAGGCGCTGCGCCCGCTCGGCGTCGGCTACACGGTGGCCAAAAAGTCCCTTGTGCGTCGCGCGCTTGATGCGGCGAAGTACGAAGGGGAGGCACCCGTGCTCGAGGGAGAGGTCGCGCTCGCCTACGCACCCGCCGATCCTTCGGCGGCAAATCCAGGCAGCGACGAGCTTGCGCCCGCGCGCGAGTTGGCGGTCTTCGTCAAAAAGTTCGGCGAGCACCTTGCCTTTGCGGGCGGTGTGTTCGGCGGCAAGTATGTCGGCCGCGAGGAAATTACGTCTATCGCCGCTATCCCGGGCATTGAAACCTTGCGTGCCCAGTTCGTACAACTTATTAACAGCCCCCTTCAGCGCTTTGCGGTAGTACTGCAGGCCAAGGCGGACAAAAACTAACACTAAATTTGTAAGAATTTAGTAAATACAAAAAGATGGATGAGAAATTTAAAGGCCTGGTAGACCAGGTAGAAAAGATGTCGGTGCTCGAGCTCCACGAGCTCGTCAAAGCGCTCGAGACCCACTGGGGGGTATCGGCTGCGGCAGTCGCGGTCGCGGGCCCGGCGGCAGGTGCGGCAGCGGCCGAGGAGAAGTCCTCGTACAATGCGCACTTGACCGACGCGGGTGCGGCCAAGGTCCAGGTCATCAAGGCGGTCAAGGACGCCCTGGGACTCGGTCTCAAAGAGGCCAAGGACCTCGTCGATGCAACCCCGACCGTCCTCAAAGAGGGGATGAAGAAGGAGGATGCCGACAAGCTCAAGGCGGCCGTAGAGGCAGCCGGCGGCAAGGTGGAGTTGAAGTAACTTTTCCCAACCCCGGCAGTTCTAGTAGAAAGCGAACTGTTGGTAAGCCGAAACCGCCCGAAAGGGCGGTTTTTGCTTGCTGGTAACCTTTGTAAAAACAGTAGAGTAGTAATAAGTGGACGGACTGACAGCGGAGGTCTGAGGGTCAAACCACAATGCCGTGAGCGCTCATCGCCCACACCATTCTTTCGAGCCTCTGTATTCAACACATGCTCACCACCCCTTCTACCCACCCCCTTCATTCCCTAGTTCCTTCTTCGCCCCCACCACCTCAGTTCCCGTCCCCTCCGCCCCGCCACTTACATATGTAAGTGGCTTTTCTTTTATATGAGATACTTATAGATAGAAAGAGAGGGAGCCTGCCCATGCCGATCCAGTTTATGCCGCTGCTCGTCATTTCTATCTTCTTCCCCTGGCTTCTGCCGTTTGTTATGCCGCCGTCTCCCAGCAAGAACGGCCCTACCGAGTAGCTTTTGGACCCCCCAGTCCAAGAGCTTTTTCTTTGCTTGTCCACTGTTGCGCTTGCGGAGCGGTTTTCATACAATGCCAGAGCATTTATTATATGACCGAACCCCTCCAGAAACTCTTCGGCAGTGACGCCCGCGTCAAGCTCTTACGACTTTTCCTCTTTAATCCCAAAGCGGTCTACACCATCCCCGACGCCGCCCAGCGCTCAAGGGTGCCCGAGCGCACCGCGCGCAAGGAGCTCGCGCTCTTTAGCCAAGTGGGCCTCATCAAACGCAGCCCGACCCGCCGCGGCAGCGGCTTGCGCTACACGCTCAACACCGAGTTTGAGTACACCACCGTTCTGCAGAACCTGCTTTTGAACGCACCCGCCCGCGCCAAAGATATTTATGACCGGATACGCAAAGCGGGGGTGATAAAACTGATCATAGTCGCCGGCGTGTTTGTGGGCGAGTGGGAGGGCCGGCTCGACGTGCTGGTGGTAGGCGACCGCATCAAAGAGCGCGTCCTGCGGACCCGGATGCACAAGCTCGAGTCTGAAATCGGCCGGGAATTGAAATACGCCATGCTCCCTTCGGAGGACTTTGCCTACCGGCTCAATATGAACGACAAATTGGTACGCGACATTATGGATTACCCCCACCGCATCGTTTTTGACCGGCTCAATATAGGCTTAAAATAGTCCACATTTTATCCACCCGCTATCCCCAGGGTTGTCCCCAAGAGGGGCCGCGTTTGGTACAATAGAGGGGTCGGATTTAATAGTTATTAATTAATCATTTTTAGATATGATAGTGCAGAATTGGGCGACCGTGCTCCAGCAGTCCTTCAACGGCATGCTTGCAGCGGTCGTCGCGTTTATTCCGAACTTCGTGTTTGCGGTCATTGTGTTCGTCATCGGGTGGGTGCTTGCCTCGTTCATCGGCAGCATCATCTCGCAGGCGGTCCGGGCCATCAAAGTTGACCACGCGCTCCGCAGCGCCGGCATCGACGACATGGTAACCCGCGCCGGCTACCGGCTCGACTCGGGCGCCTTCTTGGGCGCGTTGGTCAAGTGGTTTATCATCCTGGTGTTCCTCATTGCGGCGCTCCAGATCATGAACCTCTCTGCGGTGACCTTCTTCCTGCAGGCGGTGGTGGTCAACTACCTTCCGAACGTCATCATCGCAGTGCTTATCCTCCTTGTGACCGCGGTTATCGCCGAGGTCGCCCAGGGGGTGGTTGCGGGCAGCGCTCGCGCAGCGGGCATCACTGCTGCAGGTTTTGCCGGTACGGTAGCCCGCTGGGCCATCTGGATCTTCGGCATCACGGCGGCTCTCTCGCAGCTCCAAATCGCGCAGGGCATCATCCAGCCACTCTTTACGGGCGTCGTGGTGGCGCTCTCGCTCGCCTTCGGTCTTGCGTTCGGTCTCGGTGGTCAGGATGCTGCACAGAGCTTCCTCTCCAAAGTCCGCAGCGACATCAAGCGCGACTAATCCGACTTCTTGTTCTCACCAAAAGCGCCCTCCGTACGGGGGCGTTTTTGTTATATAAAACAAGGGTTTTTGGCTCACAACATTGGACTGTTTGACACCCCAGAGGGGTTCCTATATACTGGCTCAATCGATATGTTGGCTACCCTTAAATCTGCACGGCGGAGATAGGCTCGCACCTAGTGGTGTTTGCATGTCCCGCGAAAAGCGGGTTTTTTTGTGCCCAAACTATCGAGTGAGTGCGAGATTCTTTGACAACTTAATTGCATCGCACAGAGAAATTTCCCATGTTGGGTCTTTTCAGCTTTGTGCAGATGCGCAGGTAAAAACAAAAACAAAAATATTTGCAGCATTGATCCGCTGCAAGTAGTAGACAACAGATCATTGCGGTTCTTAAGTTTCCCATGGCCCTTTAAAAAGGCCGAGGAAACTACAAGGGCGTATGGTGGATGCCTAGGCTTATGAAAGGCGACGAAGGACGCGGCGTGGCGGCGATACGTTTCGGGGAGGTGCCAAGCAACCTTTGATCCGGAAATGTCCGAATGGGGAAACCCGTCAGAAAGAAATTTCTGTCATCTTGCAGCAATGCAAGGAGCAAACCGTGGGAAGTGAAACATCTCAGTACCACGAGGAAAAGAGACCAATAGGAATTTCGTCAGTAGCGGCGAGCGAACGCGAATCCCAGCCCAAACCGTAGATTTGCTAAAACCGCTTGATAGCAATATTGAGTGGTGTTAGTAAGTCTCGGGGTTATAAGACATTGTTAGTCGCTTCGAGCGACACTAAGTTACAAATTGCAAAGGTAGCCGAAGCTGCTGGGAAGCAGCGCCCCAGAGGGTGAAGGCCCCGTAGGCGAAACCGATGCAACTTATACAATGCTCTTGAGTAGCTCAAGACACGAATAGCTTGAGTGAATGTGCCGGTACTAACCGGTAAGGCTAAATACTTTCAAAGACCGATAGCGCAGAGTACCGTGAGGGAAAGGTGAAAAGCACCCCGGTGAGGGGAGTGAAATAGTTCTGAAACCATATGTCTACAAGGAGTAGGAGAGGTTGCAAGACCTCGACTGCGTGCCTATTGAAGAATGAGCCTGCGAGTTTATGTACGCCGCGTTATGGCTAAGGGCGAGAGCCCGGAGCCGGAGGGAAACCGAGTGTGAATAGCGCGTCTGTGGTGTGCATAAGACCCGAAGCCAGGTGAGCTACCCATGAGCAGGGTGAAGGAGCGAGAAATCGCTCTGGAGGCCCGAACCGTTGAGCCGTTCAAAACTCTCGGATGACTTGTGGGTTGGAGTGAAAAGCTAATCGAACCTGGTAATAGCTGGTTCTCTCTGAAACAGCTTTTGGGCTGGCGTCGTGTTTATTGAGTAGCGGGGGTAGAGCACTGGAAGGATCCAACAGGTCGCAAGATCGTGGATCCTATCAAACTCCGAATACCGCTATTGTTACACGGCAGTTAGTACGTGGGGGCTAAGCTCCACCGTACAAAAGGAGAAGAGTCCTAGATCTCAAGTTAAGGTCCCAAAATCTACGTTAAGTACATCACAAGGAGGTGGAATTTCACAGACAATGAGGAGGTTGGCTTAGAAGCAGCCATCCTTGAAAGAAAGCGTAACAGCTCACTCATCGAGAGATTCCGCGCCGAAGATAATCGGGGTTTAAACGTAGTACCGAAGCTGAGGATGTGCAGTGCCTTCGGGTGCTGTACGTGGTAAGAGAGCGTTCCCATCGCAATGAAGCCCAAGGCGCGAGCCAGAGTGGAGCGTTGGGAAGTGAGAATGCAGGCACAAGTAACCGCAATGCGGGTGAGATCCCCGCACGCCGAAAGATCAAGGTTTCCTTGGCGATGATGATCAGCCAAGGGTTAGTCGGGCCTAAGCCCATGGCGAAAGCCGAAGGCGATGGACACACGGTTAATATTCCGTGACCGCGCGCATAGCGACGGAGGGACGGAGGACATACACAACAGCGTCTTATTGGATTGACGTCTGTGCTCTAAGATACGCATGCTTGGCAAATCCGGCATGCCGCTTTACTGCACGTATCGGGGGCATGGGGGACTTCAGGCTTCGGCCTTTGGGACTGTTGTTAAGAGCCTTCCAAGAAAAACTTCTAAGCACATATGCGTGACGACCGTACCGCAAACCGACACAGGTGATCAGCTCGAGTAGAGCAAGGCGAACGAGTGAGTGTGCTCCAAGGAACTCGGCAAAAAATCGGCCGTACCTTCGGAATAAGGCCTGCCCTTTGTTGACTCAAAGGGCCGCAGCGAAAGTTTCCCTGGCGACTGTTTACCAAAAACACAGCTCCCTGCGAACTCGTAAGAGGATGTATAGGGGGTGACACTTGACCAATGCCAGAAGGTCAACTATGGCCGTTGCGTTGATAGCAATATTGATGTGGTGAGCTATATAAGCCCTGGTGAATGTCGGCGATAACTATAATCGTCCTAAGGTTCTGATTCTCTGCAAAGGGGGTCGGAAGGACTGGGACGATTACAGAATCGGAGTAAACAGCGAAAGATTGTTACACAAAAAGCTACTTCTCTACTTAGGAATAGGTAGAAGGTCCTAATAAAAACACGCGGCTCACATGAGAGGCCATACGCCGTGCTTCCAGAACGGAAGAAGATATGGTCCGGGTTAGTAAGGGATACCTGAGCGAAATTCCTTGTCTGGTAACTGGATTGCCAGCTTCGGGAGCGATCCCGACGAAAAATTCGGCTTATAACGGTGAAGCCCGACTCCCAAAAGGAAGGGTAATACCGTGGGAAGTCGTCAGCCGTGGGCTGATTGACCCCGTAACGACTTGTGCACCACTAGCCAGTGGCGCACAGATAGCCTAGGTAATACAATTAGTATTGTATGAACGGTTATAACACGCCGGCTCTGCGAAGAGAGCTTGCAAACTACATCTCCGGATATGTTGATGGAGAGGGATGCTTTTCCGTTTCGTTCTCGAAACGAGAGAGACTCCTCATTGGGTGGGAGGTAAAGCCAAGTTTTTGTGTCGGTCAAAACTTTGATCGGCGCGAGGTCTTGGATATCATGCATGAGCACTTCGGTTGCGGCCATATACGCCGCGACTGGGGAGACAAAACACTCAAGTATGAGGTTCGACGTTTGGATGATCTTTTAAACAAAATCATTCCGCACTTCGAAAAATTTCCCCTTAAATCAGCAAAACAAAAAGACTTTCTGCGATTTGCAGAAATCTGTCGGCAGATGAAAGTCCTAGAGCATCAAAAATTGCGCGGTTTGAGGGTCATCCTTAAAAGCGCATACGAGATGAACGGGTCGGGAAAGCGCAAGCTACCCCTGTCCGCGATTCTCGAAACCATTCGCAGATGAAGATATAGTCTAATGCCCGAAGTAATTCGGGGTAGGAGGTTCTATGGCGCGCATAGGACAATCAAACTCAATGAAGTTCAGACGCGCACGAATAGTGTAACGACTGGGGAACTGTCTCGGAGCACAGCTCGGTGAAAATACAATACCGGTGAAGATGCCGGTTACCTGCAGATAGACGAAAAGACCCCAGAAGCTTTACTGTAGCTTGATATTGCGTATACGACGCGACTGCGTAGCATAGATGGGAGAGGTTGAGGTCACGGTTTCGGCTGTGGCGGACTCGTCAGTGAAATACCATTCTTTCTAGTTGTATGCGCTAACCGGCAGGATTAAACCCTGTCGAGACAGTATCTGGTAGGCAGTTTTAGTGGGGCGCTATCCTCCTAAAAAGTAACGGAGGAGTGTATTAAGGTACCCTAGGCGCGAATGGAAACCGTGCCGATAGCGCAATGGCAAAAGGGTGCTTGACTGCAAGTCGTAAATGACAAGCAGGTGCGAAAGCAGACCATAGTGAACCGACCATGGGCATTAGACGCCGTGGAAGATTATCTGACAAAAGCTACTCTGGGGATAACAGGCTAGTTCCGCCTAAGCGTCCATAGCGACGGCGGAGTTCGGCACCTCGATGTCGGCTCATCACATCCCGGGGGTGAAGAAGCTCCCAAGGGTTTGGCTGTTCGCCAATTAAAGTGATACGCGAGCTGGGTTCAGACCGTTCAGGTTCCAACGAGAGTTGGTGGTTGAACCGTCTGAACCCCATTCGAGAGATATCAAAAGAAATATTCGTCTAAATGTAAAAAGAAAAGAAAGTAGAACCAACCAATCACGGCGGTCAGCTATAGCAATATAGTTGGACAAGCTAATTGATATCGGAAAAATCCTATACTTAGGACAATTCCGAGGGAAGAGTACCTCGAATACTCGGCATGAGTGTTCCCTCACCCGTAGAGACTACACATTAGCCATCTCTTTGAGATGAAGATATAGTCCGTTCCCATTAGTAATAATGGAAAAGAAGCGTGAGACAGGTTGGTCTCCTATCTACTGCAGGCGTTGATTATTGATGAGATTTGACTCTAGTACGAGAGGACCGAGTTGAACGAACCACTGGTCTACCAGCTCTTCTGCCAAGAGGACCGCTGGGTAGCTATGTTCGGAAAGGATAAGCGCTGAAAGCATCTAAGCGCGAAGCCGGCTCAAAGATGAGTAATCATTACGATCCGTTAGAGATGATGACGTTGATAGGCTTTAGCTGTAAGCGCCGCAAGGTGTTGAGGCGAGAAGTACTAATCGATCAGGTTTCCGAGTGGGAAGCTTGAGAGTCGCAATGATCTGTAGGTCTACAAAGTTTTTTGTTATAGCATTCCCTCCAGAAATTACATTTCTGTTCGGGATCCTCGGCCCTTTGCAAGGGGCCTCGATTGGAAATTCTGTTTTGGTGGCTTGGCGGTGGGGTCACACCCGTTCTCATTCCGAACACGGAAGTTAAGCCTACTTGCGGCGATGGTAGTCACTGTTACAGGTGGCGAGAGTAGCTAGCCGCCAGAACAGAGCGTCCAAAGACATTGTCCTAAAACAGCCTTACACTGTAAGGCTTTTTCGGCGTTACATTTATGGGCTACAATATACGGATGGCGCTTAAATGGAGCTTTCGGCGGCAGTTTTTGTACTACAGCGTTTCCGCACTCGTAATGGTGGTGCTCGCACTGGCGGTCTATCAGGCATTTTTTAATAACGCGCCGTCTTGCAGCGACGGCAAGCGCAATGGTACCGAGACCGGCGTCGACTGCGGCGGCAGCTGCAGCTTGGTCTGCGCGGCCGAGTCGCACTCGCCATCGGTGTTGTGGGCGCGCGCCTTCCGCAGCTCGCCGCAAACGTACACCGCCGCGGCCTATGTGCAGAACCTCAACCAAGGCGCGAGCGCGCGAGCCGTCCCGTACTCTCTCCAGTTGTTTGACGACAAAAATTTGCTGATTGTCGAAGTCGAAGGCACGCTCGATATCCCGCCGGTCAACACCATTCCGGTGGTGGTGCCCAACATCAACGTCGGGGTGCGCGTGGTCGCGCGTACGCTGATGACCTTTACGCGCGAGCCGGTCTGGCAGAAGGGTGTGGCAATCCCCACTCTGCGCATCCAGAACCAAAAACTTTCGCAAGACGCTGCGCTGCTTTCGGCCACGGTGTATAACGACTCCAACATTGAGGCGCGCGACGCGGTGGCGACGGCCGTACTGTTTGACCAGGCCGGGGTAGCGCGTGCGGCCAGCAAGAGCCTGGTCCCGCGGCTGGTCCGCAAGGGCTCGCAAGACGTCGTCTTTACCTGGGGCGGTGGCGTACCGGACATTATCCGCGCCGAGATAACGGTCTTGCCGTCTATCTAGACCGGCTCATGACCCCGCTCCGGTTTGATACGAAAAAAAGCCACATAGACTGGATAGCCTTTTGCGCCGCGCTTGCTTTGGCACTCCTCGGTGCGGTGACGATGAACTCGTTTCAGGGCGAGGACCCGTTTTTGTTGCGGCAAGGCGTGTGGATAGTGCTCGGGGTGGGGGTGTTTTTTGCCGCCGCATATATCGATTGGCGGTTTTTGCGCCGCAGCGGTGTCGCTGCGGCGATATTCGGCGCGGTGCTGGTGCCGCTTGTCTTTCTTATTGCGCTCGGCACGGTCACCAAAGGGGCCAAATCGTGGTTTGACCTGGGGCCCTTTGCGCTCCAGCCGGTCGAGTTCGTCAAACTCGCCCTTATTATCGCGCTGGCTAAATACTTTTCCCGCCGGCACATCGAGATAAAAAACATCCGCCACATCCTCGTATCCGGTGCCTACGCCGCACTGGTGTTCGTGCTGGTGGCACTGCAACCGGACTTCGGCTCGGCCATCATCATCTTTTTGATCTGGCTGGGCATGGTGCTGCTGTCGGGCCTGTCGCGCACGCACCTCTTTGCGGTGATGAGCATCGGCGTACTCGCCTTTGCCGGGCTGTGGCTGTTCGGATTCCAGGACTATCAAAAACAGCGCATCATGACCTTTCTTAACCCATTGGCCGATATCCACGGCGCAGGCTACAACGCGTACCAGTCGACCATCGCCGTGGGCTCGGGAGAATTGGTGGGCAAGGGGATAGGGTACGGCACACAAAGCAAGCTCCGGTTCTTGCCGGAATATCAGACGGATTTTATTTTTGCGGCGTTTGCCGAGGAGTGGGGGTTTGTCGGCGTCTTACTGTTATTCTTTTTATACGGCGTGCTGTTTTGGCGGATCTTGGTGAGCGCAGCACGGGGTGCAAGCAACTTTGAGACACTGTTTGCGCTCGGGGTGTTGTGCTACTTTGGCGCGCACTTCCTGTTGCACACGGGTATCAATCTGGGGATCCTGCCCGTGACCGGCACCACCATACCCTTTATGAGCTACGGCGGCTCGCACCTGCTCGCAGAATTTTTGGCCCTCGGCATCCTCTCGGGCATGGGCGCCTACGCCCGCGCGCACCGCCGCGACGCAGGCGCCGAGTGGTCCGGCGGCTATGACGGAGCGGAGCGAGTGAGATAAAAACTTGTTTTTATATCCGAGCGAGCGACGTCCTATGACGAAGTTTTCATACGACCGCTAGTAGAGTGCGGCGGTTTTTTGGACCATTTTTTGGAGCGTAAAGTCGCTCATGTCGGGGGCGTCCAAGATTTCGCCCACGCCACCGACGCGGTTGGCGACAATGGGCAGGCCCGCGTGCTTGGCTTCGAGCAGGACATACGGCAGGCCCTCTTTGATACTCGGGAGCGCAAAGGTGTCAAAGCCTTTTAATACTTCTGCCGCGGGCATAAAACCAAACAGTTTTACCCGGGCCTCTAGACCGTACTCTTTTATTTTCTGCTCCAGCATCGCACGATCCTCGCCCTCGCCGACTATGGCCACATACATAGCTTGGTTGCGTTTTGCCAGCTCAATAAGCGCAGCTTGGTTTTTGTTTTTTGTAAGTTCGCCCACGGTACCGGTGATATGGACGCCTACAGGGAAGGCATTTCGGATGATTTCGCCTGAGCCAAACTGCATAGGCGCAATGCCGTTATATATAAGTACGCTGCCGTGCACTCGGTCGTGATTGTTTTTTGAGATAGTAATTATTGTGTCGCACAGGGCAACAGTAAGTCGTGTCGCGAGCTGTATCAAAATTTTACCCACTGCACTCCGTGCTTCGTCCTCGGGCAAGCCATGCACCGTAAAGATTATTTTTTTTATACCCGCCAGCCGCGCAGCCAAGGCTCCGACACCTCCAGCCTTGGAACTATTGAGATGCACCACATCAGGCCGCTCTTTTTTAAACAACCGGTACAATTCAAAAAAACTTTTTACGTCAGCACTAAGCGAGACATCGCGCTGCAAGGCCCGTATCGGGGAGGTCGTAATACCGGCCTCGTGCAGTTTTTTTGCCAGTAACCCCTCCTGCCCAAACGCGACCTGTACGTCAAAATCGTTTTGTAGTGCAGTGGCAAGGTCAAACACATAGCGCTGCGCGCCACCCCAATTTGCTTTGGTTATTACGAACGTAACTTTCTTTTTCACGGCTTTGTTGTATAATAGTATCACTGATATGGCAACCACTTTCCGCCCCCGGACCCTGGTCCTTTTTTTGGGGGACCTGCTCTCTCTTATACTCGCCCTGTGGGTCTCGCTTTTTTTGCGTGCCTTTGAGGCCCCGTTGTGGGAGGTATTTCTCTCGCACCTGGCCCCCTTCTCGCTCCTCTTTGTGGTGTGGGTAGGAGTCTTCTTTATTGCTGGGTTGTATGAGAACCGCAGCGTGATCCTGGCGCGCCGCGCACTTTCTACAACTCTGCTGGTGGCCCAAACGTTTAATATCGCCATCGCGGCGCTCTTCTTCTTTTTTATTCCGCTGTTTGGCATCGCACCCAAGACTATCCTCTTTATTTATTTGGCAGTCTCGTTCGTACTCATTTTGCTGTGGCGGGTGCTGCTTGCCCCAAGGCTGTGGAGCCCCGAACCGGCGGTCGCGGTCGGAGCCGGGGTAGAGGTCAGCGAGCTGGCCCGCGCGCTCAACGCGGCGCACCGTGCCCCCGCGCGCATTGTGGCTGTTATTGACCCCAATGTGGACGACTTGGCCGGAGAGTTGCGGGCCAGCGTGGCGCGCTACCGCGTGCGCATGGTCATCGCCGACTGGGACGACCCGCGCGTGTCGGCGGTCTTTGGCGACATCGGCTCTTACATTGCCGAGGGCGTACGTTTTTTTGATGCGACCACGCTCTACGAAGCGATGTTCGGCCGCATCGCTCTGCGCCGGGTGGACAATCGCTGGGTCGCTCGGCATGTCTCGCGCTACGCGCATACGCTCTACGACGTACTCAAGCGCGTCATGGACATTGTGGTGGCGCTGCCGGCGGGCATACTCTCGCTCATCGCATATCCGTTTATTGCAATCGCCATCAAACTAGAGGACGGCGGGCCGGTGTTTATTGCGCAAGAGCGCGTCGGCCAGGACAGCAAAATAATCCGCCTACCGAAGTTCCGTTCTATGTCCCGCAATGAGCAAAATCTCCTTGCCGAACAATCCGACAACAAAGTAACGGCGGTCGGGCGCATACTGCGGCTCACCCGGCTCGACGAGTTGCCCCAACTCTGGAGCGTGGTGCGGGGCGACCTGTCTTTGATAGGCCCGCGGCCGGAACTCCCGTCGGGGGTCGCACTGTATACGCAGAAGATCCCGTACTACAATACGCGCCACCTTATAAAACCCGGTCTCTCCGGTTGGGCACAGCTGTATCATGACAACCACCCGCACCACGGCGCCGAGGTAGAGGCGACGCGGGAAAAACTTTCGTACGACCTATTTTATCTGACCCACCGCTCGCTCGTGCTCGACGCCACCATCGCGCTCAAAACCATCAAGAAACTTCTCACGAGGAGCGGAGTATAAGATTGATATGGCTAAAGAAAAAGTAGTAGTGACCGGCGGATTGGGCTTTATCGGCTCGCACTTGGTGGCGGCCCTGCGGGAAAAAGATTTTGAGGTCGTCGTGGCGGATATGCCCGAACACGATATCCGCGATACCGAGGCGCTCGCCGCCTTGTTTGCGGGAGCCAAATACGTTTTCCACTTGGCGGCACTGCCGCGCGTGCAGTACTCTATCGAGCATCCGCAAGAAACCAACGAGGTCAATATCGGCGGCACCGTAAGCGTGCTGTGCGCGGCAAAGCGGGCGGGGGTGGAGCGCGTCATCTACTCGGCCTCGAGCTCGGCCTACGGCGACCAGGACACCATGCCTTTGGTGGAGAGCATGCAGGCTAACCCAAAAAGCCCGTATGCGCTCCAAAAATATGTCGGCGAGCTGTACTGCCGGCTTTTTGCAGAAACGATGGGTCTCCCCACCGTGTGCCTACGCTACTTCAACGTGTACGGCCCGGGTGCCGACCCCAACGGCGCGTACGCTTTGGTGATTGCCAAATTTTTGCAGCAACGCGCGGAGGGCAAACCTCTTACCATCACCGGCGACGGCACGCAGACGCGCGACTACACCCACGTACGCGACGTCGTGCGCGCCAACCTCTTAGCGGCCGAGAGCTCGTTGGTAGGCCGTGGCGAGGTCATCAACATTGGTGCAGGCAATAACGCGTCGGTCAACAAGGTTGCCGAGCTCAT
>SICK01000015.1 GCA_009691465.1 Candidatus Kaiserbacteria bacterium
ATATCCTTTCGAGCGGTCAATTTCATGATAGTTTGTTGTATTTGGTCGCTACGCCCTTGGACTTCTCTACAGGATATTTCTCCCCATTTTTCACGATTTTTCTTTCAGTAGCGGCCTTGATGTCGATACCTAGGTCATTGCTTAGTAGTAATACCCAATATAAAACATCCGCCAACTCTTCTCCTATATCGTCCTTGTTCGTCTTAATATACTCGTCAATTTCTTTCTGACTTTTCCATTGAAAGTGTTCCATCACTTCGCCTGCCTCTAAAACCATGGATAGGGCTACATCCTTGGGGTTGTGGAACTTCTTCCAGTCGCGAGTGTCTCTAAAGGCAACGATAGTCTTGGTTAACTCCTGTATATCTGACATAGCTTAGATACTACACCTATCCGACACATATTCCATTACCTTCTTGTGATACCTAAACACTGGCATACCCTATGTTTTCCTTGGTGATTCCGGAGCTGGAAGCCCCTAAAATCGCCTCAGACGCTTCCAAAACCCATAGGTGTAGGTGGTTCCAACTTTCGGCCACCAAGTCCACCACTTCGCAAAAAGACCGCCTTTTGGCGGCTTTTTGCTTCGCGGTGCGCGCACCACCAAAGCTACTGCGCCGGCTGTGTCTGCGTGCCGCCGGGGGTGGGGACGGTTACATTGATGTTGGTGCCGCCCGACGGTGCTGCGGCAGTGCCGGGGTGGTAGCGCATCCACGCGTATGCGCCCCCGGCGACCACCACCAAAAGGATAATGACCGCTATCGCCCAACCCGATGAGTCTGCCCCATCAACCGCGACCACACGCTCGGGGGGATTATTTATTATGGTTGCCATTAGTGTGCGTATAAAACGGATAATACCCAAGCCTAGCCTTTGGTGTCTGAAGGAATAGTGAACCCGGCAGGCAGTGGACGAAAAAGGTCTTCGGTGATTAACCATCAGCAGAATAACTCCAGGGAGGTTTCGGTGGGAAGATTTACTCGTGATATAGGAGTGGCCGAACTGCGGTTGCGCGGGCATAGATACTACGGCATCCCGACAAACGTACAAGCGGAGTGGCGTACCCCCACAAAGTGGCCCTTCCGGCTCCTGTTTCTTTTTGTGGGGGTGGTGATGTTTCTCGCCCTGTTCACGTTCTTCAATTGACCCCTGTCCCCCGGCCAGCTTTTGGCCGGGGCTTTTATTTTGGGCTCTTTGTGCTATGCTGTGCCCAACAACACTTTGGACACTACTCGAGTCAATCATCAGATACGGGCAAAGGAGGTGCGCGTACTCGGCCCCGAGGGCGAGAACTTCGGCGTTTTGGCCCTGTCGGACGCTATCGCCAAGGCCGGCGAGTTCGGGCTCGACCTTATAGAGATAAGCCCCAACGCCGTCCCGCCGGTTGCAAAGATCATGGAATATGGTAAATTCCAGTACGAAGCGCAGAAAAAACGCCGAGAAATAAAGGCCAAATCCCACACCACCGAGACGAAGTCCGTCCAGGTCAAGATAGGCACCGGCGACCACGACATGCAGTTAAAGGCAAAAAAGGCGGCCGAGTGGCTGACCGAGGGGCATCGGGTAAAAGTGGACCTGTTCTTGTGGGGGCGCTACAAATACATGGAATTCCCCTTCCTTAAAGAGAGGTTGGAACGGTTTTTGAAGCTTATCCCCGCAGACTACAAACTGGCGGACCCGATACAAAAGAGCCCAAAAGGCCTCGCCACAGTGCTCGAAAAAGCAGCAAAATCAAAATGAAAACGAACAAATCTTTCAGCAAGCGCCTCAAAGTCACTCGCCGTGGCAAGATCGTCGCGCGCAAGCCCGGCAAAAACCACTTTAATGCCAAAGAGGGGCGCTCCAAGCAAATGAGCAACAACCGCACCCAGCATATTTCGGAGTATACGTTTACCCCGAAGGTGCTGCAGCGCTACATCGGCAATCCGTCTAAGCAAAAATAATTTTATATGGCACGCGTAAAGGGAGGCAAAACCAGTAACAAGCGCCGCAAGAACATCCTTGCGATGACCAAGGGCTACCGCCACGCGCGCTCTACCAAAAAGCGCGCGGCCAAAGAGGCCATCTTCCACGCGGGCAAGTACGCCTTTGCCCACCGCCGTGACAAAAAGAACGACTTCCGCCGGCTGTGGAACGTACGCATCAACGCGGGTCTGCGTTTGATCGACGAAAAGCTTTCGTACTCCAAATTCATCGGCGCGGCCAACAAAAAGGGTGTGGGCCTCAACTCCAAGATGCTCGCTACGCTGGCAGAGCAGCAGCCGGAGGTGTTTGCTCGTATTGTTTCTCAAATCTAAACGAAGCGCGGTTTATTTTGTCCTTGTTGACCAGCTCGATAACGCGCTCCACCAGCGCCCGGGGGTCGGTATCAAAGACAATGCGGTCGTTGGTGCGATGACCGTTTTTTAAAATCATTTTTATCTCTTCGTCGGTCTCCCAGTCGGCTTCCAAAATACCGATGGGCTTTTGGTCCTCAAACGCAATGGTGAACTCGTGTATCGTGCCGATGCGTCCGCATCCGAAGAGTATCGCATCGCACGAGCGCGTAAGTATGAGGTCGCGGCCCGGGTAACCAAAGCCGGTATATATGATGACGTCGAGATACTCGACGGGGAGGTTAAACTTTTCGATATGCTCCTTTTCGGAGTTGGCGGGGGAAAAGCCCACCACAAAGCCCTTCTCTTCCTTAGCACCCATTGCGGTCCAGAGGGGGAAGCCGGTCGTCGCGCCGTTGATGAGCACCGCGCCGCTCTTGGCTATCTCGCGGCCGAGCGCGATACCTTTGTCGTATGCATCTATCCCGCAATGCCCCGTCTCGGCCGCGCCCGAGACGCCGAGCTTTACCTGCAGGTGCATGTTCTTTGGGTCCATTACCTCTATTTTACTACAAATTTATCGTCCAGAAAAGGGAAAAAGCCCCAAATTAAACCACACTTTCCCGATGATTTGTTCTTTTTCGACGTCCCCCGTAAATATTGTTGACCCGTCATCACTTGAGAGGTGGTATGTATTTCCTTCGACAGAAGTGGCTCTCCGCAAAGCGGGACACGGCACGTCTGTACACAAAAACCATGCAACGACCGCGTCGCCAGGTTGTATATTCCTATCAAATTTATTGATGATTATATAATCACCCTCCATGTAATCCGGTTTCATGCTCGTGCCTTTCAACACGAACGGCTCCATGACGTAGAGCCTGATGGGTAAAACGGCAAACGAAAAGGAAAAAACCAAGACCAGAAATGACACCCATATTTTTGCAAACTGCACTCCGGATACCTTAAAAAACTTTTGGTACCCTATATACGCAACATACGTTCCAACTCCTAGGACAAGCAAGCTCCCGACACTGGAGAGAGCCGGTATCGCTGTCGCCACAATACCCACCACAAACACCCCCAATAGAAAAAATAAGTAAACGTAGGCGGTATATTTGAAAGAATTTCCCTTTACCTTGTAAAACGAGTTGAGGCCATACAAGATTGTGTTTGAGATAACCAACCCGGCAACTATGCTAATCCCAAAAAATATAAAAAAGCCCATGTTCCTATCTTAGCATTACAGATTTATAGTGGCCCTATCCCCCGCTTCGGGAGCGCTGGCTTTTACGCCCAAGTAATCGCGTATGCGCTGCACCAAAAATCCTGCGGCCGCGGGCTCGCCGTGCACGGCGAATATCTCTTCGATTTTTTGTCCCGCTTTGTTTGCAAATTCGAGCAAGCCTTCGCCGTCGCGGTGCGCCGAGTAGCCATACAACGTCGCCACCTTGGCGCGCACGGGGATGCTTTCTTTGTGGAGCTTGAGATTTTTTGCCCCTTCTATCAGCTGCCGGCCCAGCGTGCCCGCGGCTTGGTAGCCCACCACCAGCAGCGTGGAGTCGGGGTCCGGGAGGTATACCCGCTCGTGGGCAAGCACGCGGCCACCGCTGCTCATCCCCGAGCCCGCGAGTATAATCTTGGGTCCCGTAGTTTTATGGATGTTCTGCGATGCCTCGGTGCTGGCCACAAAATGCAGTTCGGGGAAGTCGAATATTTTTTCTCCGCCTTCGACCCGGGTGCGCATCGCGGGGGAAAAGTATTCCGGGTTCGCCACAAACGCGGCGGTAATCTTTTCTGCCAGCGGCGAGTCCAGAAACACCGGTACCGAGGGCACGCGCTTCTCTACCATCAGCGTGCGGATTTCATACATCAGGTCCTGCGTGCGCTCGGTCGAAAACGCGGGGATGAGCAGGGTGCCGCCGCGCCGGACCGAGTCTTCGATGATATCTTCTAGCCTCTCGCGCCGCTCGGCGTCCTCGGGGCGGGCCCGGTCGCCGTAGGTGCTCTCCATGACCAAGTACGCGGGGGCGCCCACCGCTTCGGTGGGCGGCAAGAGCGGGCTGTTACCCCCGCCGATGTCGCCGGTAAAGACGATACTCCTACCCTCACGCGAGAGCTGTACCATCGCCGAGCCTAAAATATGTCCGGCATCAAAGAGCTCGAGCTCCACCCCATCAGGCAGCGCTACCTTTTCGTGATAACTGATACCACTCCAGAGGCCAAGCGCGGCGGAGATGTCAGCATCTTCGTAGAGCGGCTCTCGGCCGCTACGCTCGGCACTGTGCGTCGTGATAGCAAGCGCGTCGGCTAGCATGGGTGCCGCGAGCGCGAGTGTGGCTTTGGTCGAAATGATTTTGCCACGAAACCCCTGCCGCACCAGCCGCGGGATGCGCCCGATGTGGTCGAGGTGTGCGTGGGTCACCAACAAGTGCGAGATGTCGGCGGGGTTGTACTGAAACGGCTCCCAGTTTTTTTCCTCCTCCATCCCCTGCCGCAAACCGCAGTCGATCAAAAATTTTGCGCCCCCCGTATCCAACAAAAAATTAGAGCCCGTGACGGCTCCCGCTCCTCCGTAGAAATACAGAGTTGATTGCATGAGCGTTCATTGTAACAAAAAATCCTCCGCAGTGGCGGAAGACTCTTTGTAGGATTCCGAAGGCTAGTCCTGGCTTCGCCAGGTGGGTGCCCTATGTATGACCGTTAAGTCATCCACCTCGAGCTCCCTATTTTTGCGTTAAGGACTTTGCCTTCGAAACCCTGCCCTAAGTATACCAAACCTATTTACTCGTCCACCCCGAAGCGTTTGTATTTGAAGACGGGCTTTTTGCCGAACCAGTGGGCAATCTCGTGCTTGGCCTCCTCGGGGGTCTCGCTGGCGTGGACCAGGTTGTAGACCGCGCGCTTCTCAATATTGGCCGACACGGCCGAGTCTACCGAGTAATCGCCCCGGATGGTACCCATTTCGGCCATGTTCGGCATCGTGGGTCCGACAATCTTGCGGACCATGTCTACCGAGTGCACGCCTTGCACCACCATCTTGACCATGGGGGCGCTGGACATAAAGTCGAGGAGCCAGTTGCGCACGGTCTTGCCGATGCGGATAAGGTCGGAGGTGCCGAAGTCGTCTTTGACGTTGTAGCCGTACTTGACGTAGTTGGCCATGGTCTTCTCGCCGATGCGGCGCAGCCACTTTTCATCCTTGGGATAGTGCCCGTCCATCTCGCGCCGGCTGGGGTGGAACATCTCCAGCGCAATTACTTTGAGGTCGCGCTGTTCAAAGCGTTTGACTATCTCTCCCACCAGCCCCTTGCGGACGCCGTCGGGCTTGATGAGCACAAATGTCTTTTCCTCCTTGGGCTTCATTGGGAGTAACCCTACAACAGACACAAAGATTGTGCAACCGCTACCGGGTCAAAATTTCTATACCCTTTTCGGTCACGATGACCGTGTCTTCAAAATGCGCGGCGCGCTTGCCGTCCTTCATGATGTAGGTCCACTCGTCTTCGGCAACGACGACCGCTCCCTTGCCTTCGGCAAGCATGGGCTCGATGGCGAGCACCATACCGCTCACAATAACCTCGCCCTCGCCTTGCTTGCCGTCGTTGGCAATAAAGGGCCGCTCGTGTACCGCACGCCCTACCGCGTGCCCGCCGAGTTCCTCAACCACCCCGAGGTTACGGGCCCGCGCAATACGTACGATTGCGTCGCCGATGTCTCCCACGTGGCCCCCGATGCGCGTAGCGCCCAACGCCGCGGCGAGCGCCTCTTTGGTCCCGTCGATCAGCAGACGCGCTTGGTCATCTGCCGTGCCAAGAAACATCGTGCGGGCCGCGTCCAAAAAGTAGCCGTTGTAGGAGAGCCCGAGGTCGAGCGACACAATATCGCCTTCTTTTATAACCCGCTCCGCGCGCGGGATGCCGTGCACCACCTCGCTATTGATAGAGACACACAGCGCCGCCGGGTACGGGTATGCGGCGCCCTCGGGCTGATAGTGTAAAAAACTGGGGATGCCGCCGCGCGCACGTATCGCGTGCTCGGCAAACAAATCGAGCTCGGCGGTCGCAACGCCGTTGCGCACCTGCGCGAGAGTGTCGGCTAACACGCCGGCCAAAACTTTGCCTCCGGCGCGCAGATTTTTGAAATCCTCTTCAGTGGTCGCTATCATACGAGCCCCAGTTTGCTTACAATACCCGCGTGCACGGTCTCAATCGGGGGAGTGCCGTCCACTTCGATATAGGTATACTGCGGATTTTTGCGAAACCCCTCGATGACCGGCATGGTCTGCTCGTGGGTCCATCGCAGGCGGTTGCGGACGCTCTCCTCGCTGTCGTCGGGCCGCCCGCGCCGCAGAGACCGCGTGATGGACTCGCTCTCCGGGATAGAAAGAAAAAGCAGTGTCGGGTGGGCGCGCTTGTAGAACTCCATTGCCGAATTAAAAAGCATGAGTTGATTCTCGCTGCGGGGGAAGCCGCTCACCAGCAAGTGCTCGTTGCCCGTCATGCTCGAAACAAAAAACTCCGACATAACGTCGGCAAGAATAAACATCGGCTGAAGCTCTCCGCGGTCCAACGATGCTTTGACCAGTGCTTGTGTGTAGCCCTTTTTGTCTGCAAAAGCGCGCAGGGCGTTACCGGCGTCAAAATGCACGGTTTTGCGCGATGTATCGTTTTCTTCGAGGAATTTTTTTAACAGTGCGACCTGGGTATCCTTGCCGCTCCCCTGCGGGCCGGCGACTATGACAGTGAGTTGTTCCACCAAGCTATCTTAGCGTACAATACCCAAATGAAAAAGAGTATCATCACCATCGTCGGCTTCCCCGGCAGCGGCAAGTCTTCGACCGCGCGCGGAGTCGCCGAAGTGCTTGGATATGAGCGTTTCTCCTCTGGAGACCTGATGCGCCAGATCGGAGCCAAACGCGGCCTTAGTATTGAAGAGACCAACACCGCCGCCGAGACCGACCCGACCTTCGACCAGGAGGTCGACGAGGCTCTCCGTGGACTCAACGCTCGCGAAAAGTTGGTAGTGGACTCCCGCATCGCCTACCATTGGCTCCCCGACTCATTTAAAGTCCTGCTCAAACTCGACCCGGTCATAGGGGCGCAGCGTGTCTTCAGCCAATTGCAAAAAGAAGGCCGCGCAAACGAAACCGCCTCTTCGCTCGAAGAAGTGGAGAGGAACTTGCGTTTACGCATCGAGAGCGAGTGCAAGCGCTACCAGGCGGCCTACGGGGTTGATTACCGCGATGAAAAGAATTTCGATCTTATTGTAGACACTGCCGCCTACCCGCTCGAGGGAGTCGTGCGGATGATCACTGAAAAGTATATCGGGTGGATTAATACTCCCGGATAGATATCTGCGCGTCGATGCGGCGCGTGAGGTCCAAAATAACGGAGACCACAATGAGGAGCGCCGTGCCGCCCAAGGCAAGACTCTGGATGTGGGTCAGCGACTGCATGGCGATAGGCAGGACCGCAATAACGCCGAGGAAGAGCGCCCCGACAAAGGTGATGCGTGTGATGACGTTGCCGAGATACCCTTCGGTGCTGGCACCGGGCCGCACGCCGGGGACAAAGGCGCCATTCTTTTGCAGGTTTTCCGCTATCATGTGCGGGTCAAAGGTCACCATCGTGTAGAAGTAGGTAAAGAGGAACACCAGCACAAAGTAGAGCGCGCCGTAGAGCGGCAGGTTTTGCATGATGCCCAAAATCCAGACCGAGGCGCTCGCCAGCCAGCCGATGTGGCTGGTTTGAAAGAAGCTCGCAAACATCTGCGGGATAAGGAGGAACGAGAGTGCAAATATAATCGGGATCACACCCGCTTGGTTGAGCCGCAGCGGCAGGTAGGTAGAGGCCCCGCCAAAGAACTTCATCCCGCGGACGCGTTTGGCATAGGTGACCGGCACCGGGCGCTCGGCCTCGGTGACAAACACCACCGCCGCTATAACGGCGAGCGCCGCGGCAAGAAAGGCGAGGTACACCGGCACCTGCGTGGAGTCAAAAGAAACGAGCGTTTGTCCGACGACTGCGGGGAGCTGCGCCACAATGCCGGCAAAAATGAGTATCGATACGCCGTTGCCGAGCCCGTACTCTGATATAAGCTCCCCTATCCACATCAGGAGCATCGAGCCCGCGACCACGGTGATGAGGTTGGTGACGAAGGGGAAAAGCCCGAGGCTCGGCAAGACACCCGAACGCTCGAGGATGATAAGGAACGAAATACCCTGGACGACGGCAATAGGGAGCGTGAGCCAGCGGCTATACATGCTGAACTTGGCCCGGCCCGCCTCGCCCTCTTCCTGATACATGGCCTTGAGCGCCGGCACCATCAAGGTGAGGAGCTGCATGACGATGCTTGCGGTGATGTAGGGGCCCACACCCAGCATCACGAGCGAGAGGTTGGAGAGCCCGCCGCCGGAGAAGAGGTTGAGCAACCCAAAGAATTGGTTGTTCGAAAAGAAAAGTGCGAGCTGGGCGGCATCGATGCCCGGGATGGGTATAGCAGCAAGCAGGCGGAAGACAAACAGAGCACCGAGCACAAACAAGAGCCGGTTGCGCAGCTGGGGGTCCTGCAGGAGGAGCGATATTTTTTGTGCGAAGCCTCCCATATTACGCAACGCTGCCGCCGGCTTTTTCTATCTTTTGTTTGGCAGAGGCCGATACGGCGCAACCGCTGACGGAAAGTTTTTTAGTCATCTCGCCGGTGCCGAGGATTTTGACGGTAAGTGCGCCACCTTTGCGGCTGCGGACGACACCCCGCTCGCGCAAGGTCGTGGGGCTCACCGCATCGCCGGAGGCGAAGACGCTTTCAAGCACGCTGATGTTGACCACCGCGGCGCGGGGTGCAAACGAAGCAAAAGCATATCCGCGCAGTTTGGGGAGTTTCTTCAGCTTCTCGCGTACGTCCGGGCGGATGCTGTGCCCGGCGCGGGCCTTCTGGCCCTTGGTACCGCGGCCAGAGGTCTTGCCCTTGCCCGAGGCGTTGCCGCGGCCGACGCGCTTAGAGCCTTTGTTTTCTGTCTTTCGTTGTAGGTCGTGGAGTTGCATAGTTGTTTTTTGCTATTTGATGTTTGAGATTTATTAAGCTTTGAGGCTCTTCAAAGCTTGGATTGCGGCGCGTGCATTGTTGAGCCCGTTCTTGCTGCCGGAGTGTATCTTGGCGACTGTGTTGGTGATGCCGGCGAGCTCAAGCACGGGGCGTACCGAAGAGCCGGCGACGAGCCCGCGGCCGGCGGCCGGCATGATAGACACGCGCGAGGCGGTGTACTTGGCCGACACATCGTGCGCGATAGAGTTGTCTTTGGTCAGCGTCACGGTGATCATGTGCTTTTTGGCATCACGCACGGCCTTGTCGATTGCAAGCGTGGTGTCCCCCGCCTTGCCCAACCCCACGCCGACGCGGCCTTTTTTGTTGCCGATGATGAGCGCTACCGAAAAGGAGAACCGGCGTCCGCCCGCGACCGTGCGCGCCACACGGCGGATGTTTATCATCTTTTGGTCGAACTCGCTTTTAGCGCGCGGCGGGCGCGAGCTTTGGCGTCTGCCCCCAGGGCGTTGGTCGCGACCTCCCCTGCCGCGCGGTGCGCGTGCGGGCGTGGCAGCTACGGGCGCAGCCCCTTCGGCCACCACGGCTTCGGATGCTTGTTCGCCTGCCCCGCCAGAAACGACCTCGGCCGTCTCAACCGGAGCGTTGATTGCAGTAGTATCCATATCGTTTTCGTTTCTGGTGGGGTCAGCCATATTAAAATTCGAGGCCCCCTTTGCGCGCCGCATCGGCAAGTGTTGCGACCCGGCCAGTATAGCGGAAACCTCCCCGGTCGAACACTACCTTGCTGATGCCCGCGGCCTTGGCGGCTTTGGCAAGTTGTAACCCAAGCTTTTCGGACGCGGCCATTTTTCCTGCCCCGACCTTCTTAGCGTCGGGGTTGTTGTACTCTTTGGTCGAGCCGGCAACGAGCGTGCGGCCCGCCTCATCGTCGATAATCTGCGCGTGGAGGTAGCGGTTGGACTTGTACACCGAGAGGCGCGGGCGCTCGGGTGTGCCGATGACCTTTGCGCGAATGCGCTTGTGGCGGCGTTGTATGTTAGTGAGGTCAGTCATAGTAGTTATGCGGCTTTCTTACCTTGCTTGCGGCGGATCACCTCGCCGTCGTAGCGGATACCCTTGCCTTTGTACGGCTCGGGCTTCTTCATCGCACGGACGTTTGCGGCAAACTGCCCCACGGCTTCTTTGTCGAAGCCGTCGATCGTGAGCACGCCTTTGTCGGCTTTGACCGTCAATCCTTCGGGGATAGGCATTTTGACCGGATGAGAAAATCCGAGCGCGAGGTTGAGCGTCTTGCCCTGCACATCCCACTTAAAGCCGACACCCTCGATAAGGAGCTTTTTGCTGAAGCCGGTGTTGACGCCGCTGATCATGTTGCGGATATGGCTGGCGTACGTGCCGATGAGCGCGCGCGACTGCAGAGACTCTCCCTTCGGGGATACCTGCACGCCGTCGGCGAGTACCTCGATCTGGACCAACCGGTGCAGAGGCTTTTGCAAAGAGCCCTTGGGGCCTTTGACCGCAACCGTACCGCCCGAAACGGTTACTTCGGTCTTGGCGGGTATGGTTATTGGTCTTTTAGCAAGTCTGGACATAGTGAGTTTATCGAACTACCAAATTTCGAACAGGACTTCTCCGCCAACGCGCTGTGCGCGGGCCTCTGTACCCGTCAGTATCCCCTTGGGGGTCGAGAGTACGAGCAGACCATGGCCGCGCTTGACCGAGCGGACATCGCGCACACCCAGGTATACACGGCGCGACGGTTTGGAGAGGCGCTTGGTGCCGCTGATGGCGGGCTCGCCGTTTTTGTACGAAAGCGGGATGACGAGAGAGTAGTTCTTTTTATCCGGAGCTCCGACGTAGCCTTCTTTTGAAAGTACATCGGCGATGGCGGCCTTCATCTGCGAGTACGGCAGTGATATAGCGGTCTTGCCCACGCGCGAGGCGTTTTTGAGCTGTACCAGCAAGTCTGCGATAGGGTCGTTTACCATATGATTACCAAGACGATTTGCGGATGCCGGGGATAAGGCCCTCGTTGGCCGCCTCTCTAAAGCAGGCGCGGCACATACCGAAGTCGCGCATAAAGGCGCGCTTGCGCCCACAGCGGAAGCAACGGCGAACGACCCGCGACTTAAATTTCGGGGGCTTGTTAGAGCGTGCGACGGTAGATTTTTTGGCCATAGTGATGTTCTTGTTGGTTTCCCCCATCCCACCGGAGGACCTTACAGAAAAAAGGAGCCCTGTTGGGCTAAGGGAGATACTAGCATTGTGGGCCGGATAAAGCAAACAGTATTGACAAATCAAACCCTATGGGTTATTAAGAGTTTAGAGGTTTTCAACCGGAGAGTGCACATGCGTATCAAGTCCCATAGGCCCCGGACCAAAAGGGGTATCCGCCGCTCGCTCGAGGAAATGGCCATCCACCAGGTGGAGCTCATGCTTAAGGCCGAGCGGAAGCTGGCCGGCAAAAGGCCGCTCTGTCCAAAAGAGCTCCACAAGCGAGCGAGAAAGTTCCACCAGAAGCATTTCGAATAACCCGCGCCACCCGGCGCGGATTTTCTTTTTCATTCTCTAAAAACTACTTCTTGGCAGTTGTTCCGGAAAAACACCTAAACGTTTTTTGCGTACTCCCCTTCTGTGAAGGATGCTTTGCAAAAAATCAAAGAAAAGAGCACGACCTGGTGAGGATCGTGCTCTTGGGAGGAGTTATAGCTAGCTCCTAGAGGTGGATTATTCGCCCCGGACGCCGTATGGCATGTGCCGGAGGTCTGGGGTGCCGACGGAGTGGATAACGGAGCAACCTATAGACATCAAGGGTCCTTTTGAACTCCTTTTTGACCCCGCTGAATGTCCTCGCCTGCACAGCGATATCACGCTCGATACATTGCCCAACCCACCACACACCTCCACCTTTGAGAGCGGTGGGTATACGCTCTTGGAACACTACTGCTCGCATGATTGGCTTCCCTTTCCAGGGCTAGAGGAAACTTCTATCGGCACTATACCAAAAGCTAGACAAAAGTCATTCACAACACAAAAACCACTTTTTAGTTTTTGTGTTACGCCTTTTTGAACGGGAAGCCGAGGTGGCGGAGATAGGATTCGGCGGATTTTTTATTTTTTGCGGTGGTGACCACGGTGACTGCCATGCCGAAGACGTCTTTCAATTCCTCGTCGGCCGTCTCGGGGAAGACCGTGTGCTCCTTAATACCGAGTGTGTAGTTGCCCATCTCATCAATTGCCCCGGTCGTGATGCCTTTAAAGTCCTTGGTGCGCGGGAGCGCAATGTGTATCAAACGGTTGAGGAAGTCGGTTGCACGTACTCCGCGCAAAGTGACCTGGTAGCCTACTTTGTCCCCCACGCGCGTCTTGTAGGTCGAAATGGCCTTCTTGGCACCACGCGACGCGGGCTTCTGGCCGGTGATCTTGCCCAGGCGGTTCTCCACCAGCTCTACCTTGCCTTTTTCTTTAGTCATGCGGCCCACGCCGACCGAGACGACGACCTTCTCGACGCGGGGCGCTTGCATGCGGCTCTTCCACCCAAAGTCACTCTTGAGCGAGTCGAATGCGGTTTTCTGTTGTTCCTGAATGAGTTTCATATTTTATTTTTTGAGCACCACCTTAGAGACATGTATGGGGTGGAACTTCTCGATGATCTGGCCCGCCTGGCCGGCTTTGCGCGGCTTTTGATGCTTGATGCGCTTGCCCACGCCTTCAACCATGATCATGTCCTTTTTGGGGAAGGTGCGCGTCACCTTGCCGCTCTTACCCTTGTCGTTGCCGGACAAGATCACCACCGTATCGCCTTTTTTTACATGCAGAGTGTTCATAGTGAGTTATATCGAACTATACGACTTCCGGCGCGCGGGAGATGATGGTCTGGTAGCCGAGCTCCTGCAGCTCGCGCGGGATAGGGCCAAAGATGCGGCCCGCCTTGGGTTCTTTTTTGTCCTTGCCGCCGGTCTCCAGTATCACGACCGCGTTCTCATCAAAGCGGATGTAGGAGCCGTCTTTGCGGCGAAACGGCTTGCGCTGGCGCACCACGACACCGGTAAGGATGTCCTTTTTCTTGACCGCCTTGCGCGGCTCGGCGGTCTGGACCGAGAGCACCACGAGCTCCCCGATTTCGGCGTAGCGCTTTTTGGACGAGCCGGGTATTTTGAAAATGCGTCCGATTTTGGCGCCGGAGTTGTCTGCAATTTGTACGAGTGTGCGGTCTTGGATCATATAGTTAGTTGCTTGTCCCGAGCGTAGTCGAGGGGAACACTATTTCGAAGTGTTTGTCGCGGGACAGCGGGCGGCAGCTGCGGATGGTGACCAGGTCCCCTTCTTTGGCCTTGTTGCCCGGATTGTGCGCTTTAAACTTCTGCGTCTTTTTCATGTACTTTTTGTACTTGGGGTGCTTGACGTAGCGGGACACGGCCACGACCGCAGTGTCCTGCATTTTGTCCGATACCACTTTGCCGTGGAGCTCTTTTTTTTGTGTGGTCTTTTCCATAGTATTACTTGCTTGCCCCGAGCTTGTTCGAGGGGGCGTTTGCCTGCGTGAGCGCCCGGGCAATATCCTTGCGCAACTTCTGGGCCGCCTTTACATCCCTGTTCTTACTGCCTGCGACATGAAAACGCAAGACCCGGAGCTCCTCGCGCTTATCATGTACAAGCTTGGCAAGTTCGTCGGCGGAGTGATTTTTGAGATCGAGTTTCTTGCTCATATTAGTGACGGGAGACGACCTTGGCCTTTAGTGGTAGCTTGGCGGCGGCTTTTTTAAGCGTGGCAACCGCAAGTGCGTCGGCGACGCCGTCTACCTCAAAGAGTACCCGGCCCGGCCATACCTGTACCTCGTACCCTACCGGGTCGCCCTTGCCCTTGCCGAGCTTTACCTCGGGCGGCTTTTGGGTAAACGGCTTGTCGGGGAAGATGCGCACCCACTGCTTGCCGGTTTTGCCCAAAGAGCGGGCAATAACCTTGCGGGCCGACTCGATTTGGTTGCTCCGCACCCGCGCCGCGGTGGTGGCCTTGAGCCCGTGCGACCCAAAAGCCACCGTGATGCCGCGCGTGGCAAATTTCGGCGCTTTGGGGTTGCGGCGCATGGTGTGCGACTTACGGAATTTTACTTTTTTAGGAAACAACATACAGGTTTATTTTGCCTTGTCCGCCTTTGAGAAGATGTCTCCCTTGTAGACCCAAACCTTGATGCCGATAACACCGAGCGGCAGGTTGGCGCGCTCTTTGTGGAACTCGACGTCCGCACGGATCGTCTGCAGCGGCACGCGACCCTTCTTTAGCGTTTCGGTGCGGGACATAGAACCGCCGCCCAGCATGCCCGAGAGCGTGATACGCACGCCTTTGACATCGCGGTTGGCCATCACCTTTTCGATCGTTTGTTTGAGCACGCGGCGAAACGGCATGCGCTTTTCCAGCCCCTCGGCGATCATGTAGGACACTATCGCGGCATTGGACTCGGGCGAGCGTATTTCTTCGATGTCGAGTTTAATCTCGGGCACCGTGAGCCCGCGCTTTTGCAAAAACTTGGCGATCGAGTTGCGCAGCTTGGTCG
>SICK01000016.1 GCA_009691465.1 Candidatus Kaiserbacteria bacterium
CTCGAGCTCAAGGGCGCGGCGCGTTGGATAGCGCTGGGACCGGTGACCTTCCAACCGGCAGAACTGCTCAAGTTTGCCGTGGTGCTGCTCTTGGCCGGTGTATACGCCTCGCGCGTGCGAGATGTACACACCCTGCGCGGAGGTGTGTTGCCGCTCCTAGCGGTCGCCGGTAGCTCGGCCGCGCTGTTGTTGCTACAGCCGGACACCGACGGCGCGGCGATGCTTTTGATTGCCGGCGCGGCGATGCTTTTTGCCGCAGGCGGACGCATCTGGCATCTGTTATTGCTTGCGCTCCTTGCCGCTCTGGCGCTCGGCGTGGTGGCATATCAGCGGCCCTATCTTGCCGAGCGCTTTACTACGTTTATCAACCACAGTGCCGACCCCAAGGGCGCCGGCTGGCAGATATCCCAGTCGCTCATCGCGGTGGGCTCCGGCGGGTGGACGGGGCGCGGTTTTGGCCAGAGCATTGAGAAATTTTCTTATCTCCCCGAGCCCATCGGCGACTCTATATTTGCAGTAGCGGCCGAAGAGTTCGGGTTTGTCGGCTCCGTGGCGCTGGTGCTGCTGTACGCGAGCGTGGCGCTCTTGGGCCTGCGGATTGCGGCGCGCGCACCGGACCCATTCGGCGGACTTATCGTCGTGGGGCTCACGATGCTTATCATCGGACAGTCCTTTATGAATATTGCCTCCACGTTGGGGCTTATTCCGCTGTCCGGTCTGCCGCTTATTTTTGTATCTCACGGCGGCACGGCGCTCGCCATCGCCCTGGCCGAAGTGGGCGTTATACTGTCAGTGTCGCGCAGAATGAAATCGTAATATGAAAATTCTTTTTACCGGAGCGGGGAGCGGCGGGCACTTCTACCCGATTATCGCGGTGGCCGAGGCTATCAACGACCTGTCGCGTGAGCGCCGCTTGCTTGAGCCCGAGCTCATCTACGCCGCACCCGACCCGTACGACCGGGAGATGCTCATCGCCAACAATATTACGTTTGTGCAGACCTCCGCGGGCAAGGTCCGTAATTACTTTTCTATCCTTAACTTTTTTGACTTCTTTAAGACCGGATGGGGGATAGTGGTCTCGGTGTTCCGCGTCTTCTTTCTGTATCCGGACGTAGTCTTCGGCAAAGGCGGCTACGCTAGCTTCCCGACCCTTTTGGCGGCAAAACTCTTCCGCATTCCGGTCATTATCCACGAGTCGGACGCCGTACCCGGCCGGGTCAACCGCTGGGCGGGCAAGTTTGCGGTCAAGGTGGCGGTGTCATACCCCGAGGCGGCGCAGTTCTTCCCCAAAGACAGGGTGGCGCACACCGGCAACCCGGTGCGCAAGTCACTCTTGGTGCCCGCACGCGAAGGGGGTTTTGAGTTTTTGCATCTCGACAAAGACATCCCCGTGCTCTACATCACCGGCGGCTCGCAAGGCGCACAGGCGCTCAACGAGGAGGTGCTCTCCGCCTTACCGCAGTTGTTGGACAAGTATCAAATTGTGCACCAGACCGGCGCCGCTAATATCAAAGACGTAGAGGGGCGGGTCAAGGTGATACTGGGCGACTCGCTTAAAGCCGACCGCTACAAACCGTTCGGATACCTCAACGACCTGGCGACCCGTATGGCCGCGGGTGTGTCAAAACTCGTCATCTCGCGCGCAGGCTCGACTATCTTCGAAATCGCCGCGTGGGGCCTGCCTTCCATTCTTGTCCCGCTCCCGAGCGCAGCCGAAGACCACCAGACAAAAAACGCCTTTGCCTATGCCCGCGCAGGTGCGGCGGTCGTCATCGAGCAGGCCAACCTTACGCCGGGGTTGTTGGTATCCGAGGTCGGCCGCATCGTCGATAACGAAAAGGTCCGCCACGCCATGGGCAATGCCGCACGCGCTTTTGCCCGCGCCGATGCCGCAACCCTCATCGCCTCGGCCCTCCTCGACATAGCCCTCTCCCACGAGCAATAAACATTTCTTCTTGCATTCTATGCAGACGAGTTATAAACAACCCGGCTACGATTCCACCAAACACGCTCTTTCTAACTTTCTTAAGAAAGGCAGAATAGGTGCCCAAACCCCAAAGACGCCTAAACAGTTAGAACGTCATCTAAAGGGAGTCGCCAACCACTGGCGGATAGGCATACTCCGGCTTGTTGCAGCACAGTCCGGTATAACTCTGGAGGTTATTTGTAAAAATTTGAAAGGTGAGTATAAAACACTATCGGTACATACCCAACGCCTGGTTCACGCGGGTTTGGTAGAGAAAAAATACAAAGGCAACAGTGTCGAGCATTTTCTTACTCCCTACGGCAAACGCTTCCATGACTTTCTAAAAGCATTCTAATATTCTTAAGAAAGTTAGAATACTTTAATGTTCAGAAAACAGAAACGCCGCACCTCAGGGGGCCAAGGTTTGGCGCTCTGTAGGTGCGGCGAAGGTTACTTGGCTGCGCAGCGTGTCGGCTGACACTCGCACGGCAGGGCGAAGAACGCGACCCAACCTGCAAAGATCAGCGCCCACGGCGCAGTGATGTAGTTCAATGTTCCGGCGACGAACTTCATATTGCCGCCGGTGAGCGCATAGCCCAGTGCTCCAGCGACGAACATGATGACGACGAATAGAACGAGGAACAGTGTGAAGCGGACGTCCATGGCTTTTCTCCTCTGATCTAGGACTATTCCAGGAACAAGCGAATCGCATATATTGTACTCCTCTAAAGGAAGATTGTCAAGTTTAAAAGAGTAAGCGGGATAAGGGTTTTATTGGTATAGTTTTCTGGTATGGCAAAGGTTATTACCCGCTTTCCGCCCTCGCCCACCGGACATTTGCATATCGGGGGTGTGCGGACGGCTTTGTTCAACTATCTTTTTACTGCGCACAACGGGGGCACCATGTATTTGCGTTTCGAGGACACCGACCGTGAGCGCAGCAAACCCGAGTTTGAGCAGGATATTCTGGACGCGCTCGCGTGGCTCAAGATCCCTTATACACTCGCTGACAACCCACGGCAGTCGGAGCGGACGGCGGTATACCAAAAATATATTCCAAAGCTGATTACGGACGGTCATGCCTACGAAGCCGAGGCGGGAAAAGAGAATCCGGACAAGAAAGTGGTGCGGTTTAAAAATCCGAACAAAAAAATCTCCTTCCAGGACAACGTACGCGGAGAAGTAACCTTTGACACCACCGAGCTCGGCGATTTTGTCATTGCGCGTTCTATCGACGAACCGCTGTACCACTTGGCGGTGGTGATTGATGACCACGAGATGGGCGTCACGCACGTCATCCGCGGCGAAGACCATATCTCCAACACACCGCGGCAGATTTTGATACTCGAGGCGCTCGGGTTTGTGCGGCCCGAGTACGCGCATATCCCGCTGATTCTTGCCCCCGACCGGACCAAACTCTCTAAGCGCCACGGTGCGGTGTCGGTCAACGAGTACAAAGCGCTCGGCTTTATACCCGAAGCGCTCCTGAACTATCTCGCGCTCTTGGGGTGGAACCCGGGTGGGGAACAGGAACTGTTTACGCTCGATGAACTTGCAAAGGAGTTTACGCTCGACCGCGTGCATAAAGCGGGTGCAGTGTTTGCTATAGAAAAGCTCAAATGGTTCAACCGCGAACATCTCAAAAAACTTTCTGATACTGAGTACGCCAAACGGTTGGGGGAATTTGCGGGCAAAGCGGTGGACGGACGGCTCGTGCCTCTGCTTAAAGAGCGGGCGGCGACCCTGCAGGAGGCGGCGCAGACGATCGACAACGAGTTTGGGTTTCTGGATGAAGTATCCTACGACCCCGAGCTTCTGTTGCAAAACGGAAAGAGTACGGCTGAAGTTGCGTCATTACACTTGAAGGCTCTCACCGAGCTCTTAGAAAACATACCTGATGAAGGATTCACCGCCGCTCAACTCAAAGACATCCTCTGGCCCTACGCCGACTCTCAAGGCCGGGGACCGGTCCTATGGCCGCTCCGGGTTGCTCTCTCCGGCAAAGAGCGGTCTCCTGACCCCTTCACACTCCTTGCACTCATCGGCAAGCAACGCAGTCTCGAGCGCATTGCTTCGGCGGCCGAAAAACTTTAAAATACAAGGGATGTTCCCCCGTCTCTCGCGTCTTTTGCTTGTGAGTATGTTGCTGTGTGCCGTGCCTGCGTTTGCGCAGACCGAGGCCACCGCGAACGCTGATACCCAAGCCCAAATAGACGCCACCAACGCGCAGATACAGCGGCTCAAGGATGAGATAGCGGCGCTCCAAAACGACCTCAACGCCACCACCGCTCAAAAACAGACGCTCCAAAACGCCATCAAAACGCTCGACCTGCAGATACAAAAACTCCAAAAAAGCGTGTCGCTGACCTCGACGCAGATAACGCAGAAAGATAAAGAGATAGGCAAGCTATCCGGCACGATAGAGGAGACGACCGGGCGGATAGGCGAGGCGCGGGGCGGCGTGGCCGAGTCTCTGCGTGAGCTCCAGCAGATGGACGAAGAGGCGCTCTCGACCGCGCTGTTCGGGGGTGCCACACTGTCGAGCTTTTTTGACGAGGCGGTCACGTTGTCGAGCTTGCGTAGCAACTTGCAAAACCGGATAGGCGAGCTGGCCGGCCTCAAACAAAACCTTGAGCAAAATAAACAGAGTGCCGAAGGTAAACGCAAAGAGCTTTCAAATTTAAAAAGCAATCTGACCCAGCAAAAACAGGGCGTCACCATAGCAAAAACTAACCAAGCGACACTACTCGCAGAAACAAAAAATAAAGAGAGTGCCTACCAGGCGCTGATTGCGCAAAAACGGGCCGAAGAGAGCCACTTCGAGGACGTGCTCTACCAGCTCGCCGTGCAATTGGGCACCGCTGATATTTCTCATATCCCCGCTCCCGGAAGCGCAGTATTGAGCTGGCCACTGGATAGTATTTTCATTACCCAGCAATTCGGCAAAACCTCCTCTTCGGGCCGTCTGTATGCCTCGGGCACGCACAACGGCGTCGACTTTAGAGCAAGTCTGGGCACGCCGATCCGCGCCGCGCTCTCGGGCGTCGTGCAGGAGATAAACCAAGGCGCGGTAAAAAACTGTCAATACGGCAAGTGGGTGCTCATCAAGCATGCCGACGGCCTCGCTACACTTTACGGCCATCTCTCAAGTATCAATGTTACCAAGGGTCAAACCGTGTCGACAGGGGAGATGATAGGCCTCTCAGGAGACACCGGATATGCCACGGGACCGCATCTACACCTTACGGTGTTCGCTGCCACAGCGGTGACCTTTAAGCAGTACAGCTGCGCAAGCGGATACTCTACTCTTATTCCGGTTGTGCCCGTTAACGCCTATCTCGATCCGCTGTCGTATTTACCCGCCCGTTAAGGCGGGCCTCCCGGCTCGGTAGGTTTTAGATATCCCCACCACCCCCTCCGGCGGGACCCCAAGGGGTTCATAATAGGGGGGCGGGAAGGGGCCCTACGTCGCCAAGGCTACGAAGGGCACGGTCGAGCCGCATAACTCAATTTCCGTATATACATTCTATGAAAGCACTACACATGGTCGGCTTTATACTCCTGGTGGTCGGCGGGCTTAACTGGGGCCTCGTGGGCCTCGCTACGCTCGTGGGTAACGGCGCCAATTGGAACGTCGTCAACCTCATCGCCGGCTACATCGGCGGAGCACAGACCGAAGCCGTCATCTACGTCCTGGTCGGCCTCTCGGCCGTATGGATGCTCGTGGGCCACAAAAAAGACTGCCGCACTTGCTCAATGTAAGAGCCTCCGACAGGGTAAGCAAACATCCCCTCTAGCAGGGGATTTTTGCTGTTTGTGCTATACTGTGCTCTTCATATGCGGAACGCTATCGAAGTCAAAGACCTCCGCAAACGCTACGACAAAGGGGTAGAGGCGCTTAAAGGGGTCACACTCACCGTGGGGGAGGGCGACTTCTTTGCCCTGCTTGGCCCCAACGGCGCGGGTAAAACCACCCTGATAGGCATCCTGACCGGCCTGGTCTATAAAACCGGCGGTTCGGCCGCCATATTCGGCCACGACGTCACCGACGACTCCTCGCGCGCCAAAACATACATTGGGTTGGTGCCGCAGGAGTTCAACTTTAATATTTTCGAAAAAGTGGAAGATATCATCATCACGCAGGCGGGCTATTATGGGATACCCCGCTCCGAGGCCCTAAAACGGGTAGAGCCCATCCTCAAAGACCTGGGGCTGTGGGAAAAGCGCCACGAGCCCAGCCAGAAGCTCTCCGGCGGGATGAAGCGCCGGCTGATGATAGCCCGCGCGCTGATACACCACCCCAAGCTCCTTATCCTCGACGAGCCGACTGCGGGGGTCGATGTCGAACTGCGCCGCCAGATGTGGACCTTTTTGCGCAAGATAAATGCCGAGGGCACGACCATTGTGCTCACCACCCACTACCTCGAGGAGGCCGAGCAGCTTGCGCGCAATGTTGCAATCATTAATAAGGGCGAGATTTTGGTCAACGAGCCCATGCAGGGGTTTTTGGAGCGGCACGAAAACAAAAAACTCGAGGACATCTATATCAGTCTGATAGAAGGGGAGCATAACGACAAACAACTATGACGACCTCCAAGATGTGGACAGCCTATGTGACCATGATGCGCAAAGAGCTGGTGCGTATATTCCGCATATGGGCGCAGACCATTTTGCCGCCGGTCGTGACCACCTCGCTGTATTTCGTCGTCTTCGGCAAATTTATCGGCTCGCAGCTGGCCCCCATACACGGCCTGCAATACATCCAGTTTATCGTCCCCGGGCTCATCATGATGTCGGTCATCACCAGCTCGTATATGAACACGGTGTCCAACTTCTACTTTGCCAAATTTATGCGCAACATAGACGAGATGTTGGTGTCGCCCATGCCCGACTGGCTGGTCATCGCCGGGTTTATCAGCGGGGGAGTGATGCGCGGCCTTATTGTCGGATTTTTTGTGCTGGTGGTGTCGCTCTTCTTTACGCACTTGGCTATATTCAATATATTTGTGCTTTTGGCCGCCCTGGTGATGACCTCGGTACTCTTCTCGCTTGCGGGGCTCATCAACGGCGTGTTTGCCAAAGGGTTCGACGGTATCAGCATCGTGCCGACGTTCGTCTTGACCCCGCTCACGTACCTCGGTGGTATCTTCTACTCTATTTCCCAATTCCCCGAGTTCTGGCAAAAGGTTTCGCTTTTTAATCCTATACGCTACATGGTCAACGCATTCCGCTACGGATTCCTCGGCATCTCGGATGTCCCCGTATGGGTATGCTTCGCGGTCCTCACCGGTTTTATAGCGGTCTTTGCGGGCATCATCCTGTGGCTGTTCCAGCGCGGTATGGGGGTCAAGAATTAAAAAAAATAGGTTATTTGCGGGGCTTTTTCCATCCCATGAGCCGCATCGCTTTAATTTCAAGCGCGGTGGCATTGCGGACATATTTGAATTGGGCAGGCCCTGCGATAGGGTAGTGGGGTGATCCGTCGAGCTCCTCGGCCAACCAGTCGAGGTCGCCGCGGCCGCCTTCGCCCGGAGCCCACCATCTTTTGGGGTCATAGCGGCACAAACTAAACGGCCTGCTATAGGTCCGCAACGTCTTGCGGCCGAGTCGCTTGCCCGCATCGGGCCAAAAATATTCGTGAAAGTAGGACATCGCGAGCTCGCGCACGCTTTTGTATACCGGGTCGCGCCACCGTAACACCGGATGATTGGTTTTACTTATCGCGCCCCAACGCCCGTTTTGTTTGAACAGTGTCACCACATGGTCTTGGTCATAGGCGCTCGATTGAAGATCAAGCAACAAAGGTTCTTTTCCGTGATAGGCAAGGGCAGCGGCAGCCATTATCGCACCCTCGATACAGTGGGCCTTTTTAGTGCGTAAAACCTGTCGGGGATTTTGTATCGACTCCCCTAGTGAGGAAAAATTTTGGGGGAGGGCCTCTAAAAAGTCCTGAATCCGTTTTGGTGACGAAAGTTTTTTAAACATCTGGTGCTCGGCGGGGGAGAGAAGGGCGCGCAAGTCGTGCAGGTACCGTTTGGTCATAGGCGTATTGTACCGCAGGGCGTGAGTATATAAGTGTCGCACAATATATCTTTTGCGTCCTATTATGTATATAAGCCCGTCCATAACAAAAGGCCGCCTATAATTGGCGGCCCCTTGTTCCCTCTTATTATTTATTGAGTGCGAGTTCCTTGGCTACCTTGGACTTCTTCCAGCACGGGCTAGACGAGATCCACGGCTGGGTTCCCTCCTTTTCGAACAGATACTTTCCGTACGCGAGGTTGCCCTGGATGCTGTAGATATCAAGGCCCAGCTTTTGGGCGGTCTTGAGGTGGTAATGCTCGTTGATCTGCATGACACCAACGTCCTGGTCGTTGACCACGCCGCGGTGGACGCCACCATCGTTGTCAAACTGCTTAAAGCGCGACTCGCACTTGGCGACTTCTATCATGATCGGCGTCTCGGCAAAGTAGTCGCGGACGTACTCCTCGACAGTCTGCGCGGCCGGCATCGTTGAGATGCTGATAGTCGGGGCTGCGGCCGCCGGCTGGCCACTTAAGGCCAAGGACACGGCAAGGGCAAAACTAGCTAATGGCATAGTGATATAGGTCTGATTAGGGCAAAAAGAAAGCCCCGGCTCGACACCGGAGATAACATAACACTATCAGATTTTGTCAAGGTCGTCAAGCGAAGTGCTTGACAAAGAAAAAGGGTCCCCGGAGTATCCGAGAACCCGTTATTTTAAGCCATATTTTATTGCCTTGACGCGCTTGCTAGCGGATGTTCAGCTCCTCCCCCACATATTCGAGGTTTTTTAGCTTGATGACCACCCGGCGCCGGTCACTGGCCTCGATTATGCCGGCATAGATGCAGGTGGTCTCGATATGCGGATAGACCGCGCCAGCCCAGCCACCCACCAAGACGCCAAAGACTTTCTTCACATCATCATGGGGGAGATAGAGAGCCAAGCCGGCGCCCATGTTGAGATTGCCGAACGCTTCCCTATCGTCGACTGGTCCGTGCTCTTGGATAAAGTCGAAGATAGGCTTTGGCCGTGGGAGATGCTCGACAATGTAGGCGAAGTTGCCCGGCGCGCGCATCAATTTGCGCCAGCCGTGCCCGGTGATGTTGACCACGTAGTGCAGGTCTACACCTTTGTTGAAGCACTCTTCGATAAACCGAACGTAGATGAGCGTCGGGTCCAGCAAGGTCTCGCCGTAGGTTCGGCCGCCAGAGAGCGTAGTGAGATAGCCTTCGGGGAGCTTGTCGGCGATCTTGCGGGCCATCGTGAGCCCGTTGGCATGGATGCCGGAGCTCTCGACCAGGATGATAGCGTCGTTGTGTTTGATACGATCGCCCGTGAGCAACCGCTCCTTGGGCTTGACCAAACCCATGGCCGAGCCTGACAGCACGACGGTGCCCGGCATGACGATGTCTTTGAGCGTCGGCGTCTCGCCGCCACCCCAGACCGCTCCTGCAAGAATGCAGGCGCGCTGCCAGCCGTCGATAAGGTCCTGGCTGCGCTGCTCGTCTTTGAACCACGCAGAGTCGCCAACCGCCAAATGCATGGCGACCGACAACGGCAGTGCCCCGACGGTGATCATGTCGTTGACAATCATCGCCACGGTGTCTTGAGCGATGTGGTCGTAGTACGACTTGCCGGTGAGCTGGTACATGGCATCGGCCACGAGGTTCTTGGTACCCAGGCCTTCTTCGACATGGGCAAAGTAGCTTTTGGCCGCCTCAATCAAGTAGGCGCTCTCGCCGCGACTCGGCTCGAACTCCTTAAACTCACCGTTGTTGAGCCGGCCGATTACCGGAGCAGTCTCGCGCGCAGCCAGTTGGGCCGCACGCTTAAACGGGTCCATGGCGTCGTAGTTAACGCCGCTAGAGCGGTAGGTCATGGTATCCATCGCACCCTCTTTCGGGTTGGGGGAACAGAAGTCTGGCGCAACAATAGCTAGAAACCTATAGAAAAACAACATCGGGCCGCCGGGAATTGAACCCGGTCTACATGCACCCCATGCATGTGTACTGCCGGTATACTACGGCCCGTCTTTGCTTTGACCCTGCGATTCTACTCTTTTTTGACTACTTTAGCCACGGAATATCGAACTGCTCAAACTCCGGCAGGAGTTTTTTGTCGTACAAGAGGCGCGAGATCACCTCGGCACTGCACTTGGCGCCCGTGAGCGCGTTGTGGGGTTTAGGTTCTTCGGGGATGCCGCAGTAGGTCAGTGCCGCATCCAGGTTGAGCTTGGAGTGCCGCTTTTCGGGGTCGAGCGGGGGAGTCAGTCCCCTCTTGACCATGTGCTCCCAAGCGAGGCTGTGGATGTCGATGATGCGGTGTGCAAACGGCCACGCGGTGTGCCCCGCGCGCTTGGCGGCAGCCTGCAAAAAGTATAGGTCGGTAAAGACATTCTGCCCGGCAATGGTCGTGTCAGTCATGCCCTCGGCAAACGATATAAACTTGTGCACCAACTCCCCTTCTGTCTGTTTGGATGTGTCTGTAATTTGCTCGCGGGTAAAACCATTGACCGCCAACGCCTCGTCCTCGATTGAGGCCCCGTCCCACGCACAACACTCTTCGTAGAGCTGGCGCTCCGGGTGGTCAAAGTCGACCGCACCGACGCTCACAATAGAGTGGAGCGTAGGCTCGAGCCCCGTCATTTCGCAATCAGTGACCAACATGGCTTGAGTATACCCTAGACCTCGGGAGCACCAAAAACCTTGGTCGTCCACTCCTGCGCCTTGCCCACCACTGCGTGGATTTTTGGATATTTGACCGTGTGCTTGTCTATCCAGGTGCGCAACGTCGGCGAGTACATAGAAAAAAGCAGGGCGCTGATGGTCAAGAAAAGCCACCCCTGCAGGAGCGGCAGGACGAGGCCCGCAAGTCCAAGCACCAAAAACACGGCCGCGACCGTCAGTATAAAAATTTTCTTAGCTTGTTTTTTGAGCATAGCGGTAGTTACAACCCCGGGCAGTTGGCGGCGGGCTCATAGCCGGCCGCTTCCGCCTCTTCGACAGACTCAAACCATACCTTATTTTCTTCGGTGATGCGAGCGACGGCCGAGCATGTCGGCAGATAATATTTGGCGCCCGACTTTGAGGCGACGTAGGCGCTGGTGGTAGGAGCTGCCGCCGATGCGGTCTGTGCGGCAGGACTCCCGGCTGTCGACCCGCCCTGCTCCCCCGTCGCCGAAAGCCGCCCGAGCCCGAAGGCCGAAAGCCCCACCATCAGGAGTATCGCCGGCAGGACCAGGTCTTCCTTGCTAAACCGGGCCATATTTGCTAGTATTTTGGGCACAGTAACAAGTATATGGCATCAAAAAAGGCGGGCGGAACAGCTAAAAACCTCACCGATTCTAACGCGAAATATCTCGGCGTTAAGCTCTTTGCCGGCCAAGTGGCCAAAGAGGGCGCCATCATCGTGCGCCAACGCGGCTTTAAAATGATCCCGGGCAAGAACGTCGGCTCCGGCAAGGACCACACGCTCTTTGCGCTCAAGCGCGGCATAGTCTCCTTCCGCACCGTACGCAAAATAAGCTTTGCCGGACAAAAGAAAATCCACTCGCAAGTCGACGTGCTAGTCAAATAATTTTTAATACCCGCAGCCCCAATACCCGCCGCACGGCTGGTAGTTGTATCCGCCGCCGTACCACTGTGAGTAGTTGTTGGCATAGTACGTCTGTTGCGGTTGATACTGATAGTTGTAGTTGTAGGGAGAGTAATTATAGTTATAAAAAGGATACTGATAGTTGTAGTTGGGGTAAGAGTTGTAGACCGGATACTGATACGACGTATAAGACTGGTTGTTGCGGTAGTTGACGTTGTAGATATTGTACGAGGCGCTCACCGACCCTGCCCCTGCGGCAAACAACCCCAGTACCGCCACGGTCAAAAGTATGCGTTTCATGCCGCCAGTCTACAGCGGACATTCTGAAGAAAAAGTGAGATTTAGCTCGCGGCGACCACCAGCACACCGAACTCGGCTTTTGTATTTTTGCTGGCGAGCATGACCACGTGCTCCCCCACTGTTTTGATAGGCTCGGGGAAGTTGATAGAGGACTCGGGGATTGCAAGCCCGTGCTCGGATACAATCGCTTTTGCAACATCCTTTTCGTGCACGGCCTTAAAGAGCCCACCCTTTTCGGTGGCGCGGATGCTCAAAGAGACTTTTTTGCCGCGCAGTGCGGCGACGGTGTTGTCCAACTGCTCCTCCTCTTTTTGTTTGTTGGCCTCGTGCTCGGCCTTGTGAGCTTCAACTTCTGCTATCTTTTCTGCAGTCGCGGCTTCGGCCAGCTTTTTTGGGAATAGACCGTTGATAGCGTAGCCATCGGCAACATTTTTAATCTCGCCGTGCATCCCCACGCCCCGCACATCTTTGAGCAGTATTACTTTCATACGAACTTATTGCGTAATCAGCCAGGTGATAGCGGCGTCTTTTTGCGGGTCTTTGCCGGCTTTGATGTCGTCTATCGTGCGGTCGGCCTTGATGTCCGGCTGCAGCCCGCCGTCGGAGATGCTGGTGCCGTTGGGGGTCAGCCACCGCGCGATGGTCACCTTAAGCTCTGCTCCGCCACCCAGTTGGATAAGCTGTTGTACCGAGCCTTTGCCGAAGGTGCGCGTCCCCACCAGCTTGGCGACCCCGTGCTGTGAGAGCGCGCCTGCCAAAATTTCTGATGCTGATGCCGAGCCCTCGTTGACCAATATCGCCATAGACAAACGCTTGTTATTGAAGACGTTGTAGCCTATCGAGCGGTGCGACACATTGTCGGCCTTGCCTTTAAAATCCTCGGTCACCACTACCTCGCCCACGGGCAAGAAGTAGCTCGCCATCTGCACCGATGCGTCAAGGTAGCCCCCCGGGTTGCCCCGCAGGTCGAGTATCAGTTTGGTATCGCCCGACTGGAAGAGTTGCCGCAGAGCACCGCGGAAGAGGTCCACCGAGTTTTCAGAAAAGCTGTACAGCTCGATTACAAAGATACCGTCACCCCGGTGATAGGCGTTGATGACCGGGACCTGGATAACCTCGCGGACGATTTTGACCTCGATGGGCTCGCTTACCCCCGCACGCTTCAGCAGTATGGTGACGCTCGTGCCTATCTCGCCGCGGATCAGTTTGACCGCACGGTCAACCGCCATCTTTTCGGTCGGCTTGCCGTCTACGCCGAGCACGATGTCGCCGCTGTGTATCCCCGCGCGCTCGGCAGGCGAGTCCTTGAGCGGCGAGACCACCGTGAGCGAGCCGTTGCGCTCGCCGAGCTCCATACCCACACCGCCGAAGGAGCCCTTGATGTCGTCATTAAACGCCTGTGCATCGCTCGGCGGCAAAAAGACGGTGTACGGATCATTGTAGCTGTCGGTGAGCCCGGCGATGGCGCCATAGACGCGCTCTTGCTCGGTGGGGAGCGTGTTGGATGCGTGGGTCTGTACGAAGTTGTCGTCGAGCAAGTTCCACACCCGCCAAAAGGCCGTAAAGTCCACCCCCGATGGAGCACCTTGTGCATTAAAAATGGGGACCGATACCGACCCGCTGGTGGCCGCCGAGACGATATTTTGCAAGCGCTCGGTGACGCCGGTATACACCCCAACCCCAAACGCGAGCATTATGGCGGTGACAAAAGCAGCCGCCATCCACCGAGTCCTGTTCATACAAAAAGAGTATAGCATAATCGCACGGTATACTAAGGGCATGATTACGCGCTATGCGCAGCGCAATTTGGTGTGGGTGGACCTCGTAGCCCCCTCGGCCGCCGAAGTGAGGGCTGTCATGCAGGAGTTTAGTCTTGACCCGGTCATTGCCGAAGAACTGACTTCGCCCAGCCCCCGCTCCAAAGTAGAACGCCGTGGCGAAAATCTCTACCTGGTACTCCACTTCCCCGCACTGCGCGCGCACCACGCCCGCCCCGAGCAAGAAATCGACTTCGTCGTGGGCAAGCACTTTC
>SICK01000017.1 GCA_009691465.1 Candidatus Kaiserbacteria bacterium
ACGGCACGTACGGGATGTGCGAGGAGTGCGGAGAGAAAATTGACGAAGACCGGTTGGAGGCCAACGCGGCCGCGCGCACCTGCCGGGTGCATATGGAGGAGTAGGAGCTCCGCGAAAGCAGGACTGCCGGAGGGCAGAAAATTCCCTGCTGATGAATTTTCCTACTGCACGGCCCCGTCGGGCCTGCAGACCCTCCGTCAGCCCTCTTTCGCTCCGCTACGAAAACCCGCCCCATCCGGCGGGTTTTCTTAAACCAAAAAGAAAAACCGAGCCGGTTAAGGCTCGGGACACGTCCACAAATAATCCGGGTCTTCGCCCAAGGGCAGAAGGCCGAATTGGACCGACGGAAGAAGTTCGGCTATAGCCAGGTCGCCATCATGTTCGGGAAACAAACTCTTTTGCGCTTCCTTGGCAACTTTTTCGCCATATTTCAACCACGCTTCACCGAAGTACACGCTCCATCTTATATGACCGAGGGCGTAAGCTTTGCGCATATTGTGTCGGGAAGGGAGGTCGCGGAGGTGTTTGGCCTTCCACTCTTCCGGCAGCTGGCTCACCGTCTCGAAGTTCAGTGTCCGGGAGATCGTCTCCCCGAAAAGGAACTTGAGCCACACGTCCCTCACGTAAGCGATTACTTCAGCTCGCCGGTGTTCGAGATATGCTTTGCATTCCTCCAAAGCTGCTGGGCCCTCTAGCACCAAACTGTCCGAATTCATGACATGTCTCCCTTATGAACCAACTGGCGGACAGACTAACACAACTAGCCGGGATAGTGAAAAGCTCATAGTAGAATATTCCGTATGCAATACGCGAAGGTGTATGGGGCTCAGACGTCACTGCTTTCGCCTTATATTGTTTCGATTGAGACCGATTTAAGTAGGGGACTACATGCTTTTACTGTGGTGGGGCTGCCGGACAAGGCGGTCGAGGAGTCACGCGACCGGGTTGCCGCGGCAATAAAGCACGCGGGGTTTGAAAGCCCGAAGTCGCGCAATCAAAAAATTGTTATTTCGCTCGCTCCCGCGGATTTAAAAAAGGAGGGGCCGATGTTTGATTTGCCTATCGCACTAAGCTACCTACTCGCGGCGGGGGATATCAAGTTTGATCCCGAGCCGTATATTTTTGTCGGTGAGCTTTCGTTGGACGGAGCTTTGCAACCCGTGCGCGGGCTCTTGCCGCTGGTCGCCGAGGCCAAGCGCCGGAAAAAGAAAGCGGTGTTTGTACCGGTGGAAAATGTCGAGGAAGCGGCGCTCGTTCCGGGGATAAATATATATGGTGTCTCAACCCTGCAGGAAGTCATACGGTTTTTGAACACCAAAAAGAGCGACAACAAAAAGATAGAAATAAAAGTCGCGGCACAAACGAAACTTCGACCCGACTTCGGCGACTCGCAGTTTGCTTTTGAGGACATCCGCGGACAGGACTCCAGCAAGCGCGCGGCGATTATTGCCGCCGCAGGCGGGCACAACCTCGGACTCTCCGGCCCGCCCGGCACGGGCAAGACGATGCTCGCGCGAGCGCTCGCCTCGATTTTGCCGCCGCTCAACTTCGACGACATGCTCGAGGTCAACTCAATACACTCGGTCGCCGGCGTTTTGCGCGGCGATCTTTTAACCTTGCCGCCGTTCCGCAGTCCGCATCATACGTCGTCCTACGTTTCGATAGTCGGTGGTGGGGCAACCCCGCGGCCCGGCGAGGCCACGCTCGCGCACAAAGGCGTTTTGTTTTTGGATGAGTTTCCCGAGTTTGAAAGGCGCGTTATTGAGGCCCTGCGCCAGCCGCTCGAGGACCGGGTCATCTCGGTGGCGCGCGCCAAGGGCACGGCACAATTCCCCGCGCGGTTTACCCTGGTGGCGGCGATGAACCCGTGCCCGTGCGGCAACTATGGCCATCCCGAAATCGCGTGCACTTGCACGCCGATGCATTTGGAGCGCTATCGCAGAAAGATCTCCGGCCCCATCGCAGACCGTATTGACCTCTGGAGCGTGATGGGTCCGGTCGAGCTCGGCGAGTTGGGCAAGCGCAATAGGGAAGGGACCGAGACGGAGAGTGCCCGCAAGCGTGTACTCTCTGCGCGTCAAGCGCAGACGCGACGCTTCTACAAGACAAAAAATCCAAACAAAACCAACAGCGAGCTTTCTCCGCGTGAGCTCGATGACTTGGTACCGCTCTCGCAGAAAGTGCGCGAGCTCTTGGAGAAGGCCGGCACGCGCATGGCACTTTCTCCGCGCGCGTTCCACCGCGTCATCAAAGTTGCGCGCACTATCGCCGACCTCGACGAGCACCCCGACATAAACGAGTCCCACATCCTCGAAGCGCTCCAGTATCGCGAAAAAAAGAATTAGTACCCGGCGCCATAGTCCGGGGGACTTGTGTTACACAAGTTGTTTGTTTGCAACGTTTTTTTGGCTTGCAGGGATGCTTGTTACTACCCTTCATGAAGCTTTCACTATGGGTAAGCGAAAATTACTTCAATCGAACATTTAATAAGTAAACCTATAGTTATGAACACAAACACAGCGGTCATCGGAGGCGTAGTCATAGTGCTGTTGCTGATTGGAGGAATATTTTTGTACACGCAGAACAACACGACCGGCACCACGGCTACCTCGACTCCGAGCAGCACGGACAACAGTGACACTACACCGCAGACCCGCACCCAGGGGAGCCCGGTAGCGACCACTAACTCGAACGTCAATCCGACCGCCACCACCGCGGTGGTGGTCGGGGGAGTAGTGCCCAACGGCGCCGCAACATCCTACTGGTACGAGTACGGCGCGTCGTCCAACCTCGGCATCACAACCGCCAAGCAGAACATCGGCTCCGGATACGCAAACCTTGCCGCCCCAACCTACATCACCCAGCTTGCAAAAGATACGACCTACTACTTCCGGCTGGTGGCCCAAAACAGCTTCGGCAAATCTACCGGAGCGACCTACACCTTCCACACCACCGTGGGCATTCCGGCCCCGACGGGGAGCACACCGACGCTGAAGACCTTGGCCGCCAGCGGCGTCTCGCGCACCGCCGCAAACCTGCAGGGCGAGGTGACGCCGAACCAAGCTCCGACCATCTACTGGTTTGAGTACGGAGGGTCCGTAAACCTCGGTGAGGTCAGCCCGGCGCAGTCCATTGGCGACGGCACCACAAAGGTCCCCGCGTCCTTCTCGCTCCCCAACCTTGTCCCCGCGACCACCTACTACTTCCGTCTCAACGCGCAAAACAACTTCGGCACGGTCAACGGAGCAATACTCAACTTTAAGACCGCGGGCCCCGCGCTCTCGGGCGCTCCGGTAGTAGTGACGCTCGTTACAGTGCCCGCCACCACGACCGCAACACTGCGCGGCACGGTCAACCCCAACGACGCACAAACCACCTACTGGTTTGAGTACGGTACCGATGCGGGGTTTGGATCGGCAACCGTAACGACGGATCATAAGTCGCTCGGGGCCGGCGCAAACACGCTCTCGGTCGAGACACCGATCACCAACTTGAGATCAAACACGACCTACTACTTCCGGATGGTGGCGCAGAACTCTGCGGGCACCACCAACGGCGACCGCCAGACGTTCAAAACAAATTAGGTGTAGCTAGTGTGTGTGCTCCAGGGGGAGCTTCCGGAATGCCGCTTCTAACTCCTTAAGACCGACCGGCTTGGTACAGTGCATGTGGAACCCTGCTTTGTAGGCGCGCTGCTTGTCTTCGGGTTGCGCATAGCCGGTGAGCGCAATGAGTCCGGACGAAAACTTTTTGTCCTCCTTGAGCATGCGCACAACTTCATAGCCGTCTATATCCGGCAGGCCAATGTCCAAAATAATAATATCCGGACGAAGCTCTCGGGCTTTTTTGACCGCTTCGGCTCCGGTGTAAGCGACGCTGACCTCATGGCCGCGCAACTCCAAGAGCCGCGCAAGCGCGTTGGCCGCCACTTCGTTGTCGTCAACCACCAAAATGGTACGGGTATTTTTTACATGGCTTACCGTCCCGCCGCGCAGCCGGCGGCGAGGGACAGAAGCCGGCGGCGGCTGTATATGCACCGGCAGGGGTAGGCGGACGGTGAACTGTGAGCCTTTGCCTTCGCCCTGGCTGGTTGCCTTTACCGTACCGCCGTGCAGTTCGACCAGCTGGCGAGTGAGCGGCAAACCGACTCCAAGCCCTTGGGTGGGCAGACTCCCGCGGCCAATCTGGAAGAACGGCTCAAAGATACGCTCGAGCATATTTTTTTGGATGCCTATGCCGTTATCGCAGACGGTTATGACCGCCGCGTCACCGTCTTTTTTTGTACTGAACTCTATAGAACCGTTTTGATTGGTATATTTTGCCGCGTTGTTAAGCAGATTGACTATAATCTGTTCGAGTCGTATCGGGTCTGCCTCGAGATACAGATCTTGCTCCGGTTTTCTGACCGACAGCGTGTGGCCGCGGCTCCGTATAAACGCCTGCGACGTGCGCACCGACCGGTCTATGACGGAATCCATCGAGATCGTCTCCTTGCGCAGGGTCAGTTTATTGTGCGAAATGCGTGATATATCGAGCAGGTCGTCCAGCATAACGGTCATCGAGCGGATGCGGTCGTCTATGGTCTGCAGGAGCGCGGCGGTGTCCGGCGCATGCACCTCCTGCAGACGCAAGAGCTCGGCGGAGCTCAATATGGCGGCGAGTGGGTTGCGGAGTTCGTGCGCAAGAATGGAGAGAAAGTCTTTTTTTGCCTTATCTTCCGAACTGGCTTTGCTAAGGGCCCGCTCCAGCTCGTCGACGTGGTGCCCAAGCAGGACCTGCGCCTCTTTGCGCTCTTCGACGACCGTGGTAAGCACCAGAAACAGCGCGCTCATGGTGCCTAAAAACAGCTGGAGTTCGAAGAGCTCGTGGACGGTATAGGGGCCAAGCCCCAGCAGTGTCCCCGAAACGGCCGTGGCCGCCGCAATAAAAAGGGCGAACGTTATACCCCGCGGACCGGTACGCAAAGCTACCCACGCAAGCGGGACAAACACATAGTAGGTGAGGTGCATCTGCGGCGTCCAAAAAACAAACACCGCGGTACAGAAGACGGCTCCCACTGCGAGACAAAGCTCCAGATATTGCGCCGGCGTTCGGACAAGCGGCGGCCCGGGGAACCATTTAAAAATAAACGGCGCGACAACTAATATCCCCACCATATCGCCCACCCACCAGGTAGTGGCGGCGGTCAAGAACGCCGCGGAAGGAATCTGGCCCCCAAACCACGCACTACCGACGCCAATCAGGGCACTCAATAGGGGAGCAGTGAGCGCCACCGCGATAAACCATATATTGTCGCGCAGGTGTCGCAGGCGGGGATTGAACCGGGCATAGTGCCGCAAAACGTAGGCGGCGGCAAGCGCCTCCAACGTGTTCCCTGCGGCCATGCCGAGCGCAACAAAAAATCCTGCGCCGACGGAGAGGTTTATCACAAACGCGCCGAGCGCAATGGCGGGCCAGAGGCGATAGCCGTATATGACGAGCGCCGCAAGTCCGACACCCGCCGCAGGCCAGACCAGTGCGGCAAACGTATGTACCGGATTAATACTTAGACCAAGACGCCCCAGTATGCAGTACAGAATAAATAGTCCTGCCACCTGAAGCCCAAACCGTTCGACATACTGCGAAAGAAAGCGCTGGGCCATGCTATGCCACGAAGCGATATCCAACGCCGCGGACCGTCTCAAAACGGGCGGAGTTGCCGCTGTTGTGGAGTTTCTTGCGCAGGTTTTTCATATGCACATCAAGCACGTTGCTTAGCGTCATCGCATTAAAGTCCCACACCTGGGTCGAAAGCTCTTCTCTGGTAAACACCTCGCCCGGCCGGCGCAAAAAGCATTCCAACAGCGAGTACTCCTTCAGCGTGAGCGGGATCTCGGCGTCTCTGATGGTCACGCGGTGCGCCGCGGTGTCTATGGTGATGTCACCTACGGTGCGCACCACCGGCTGCGCTTCGGTGGGCCGGCGCAATACCGAGGAAATGCGGGCAATAAGTTCGGCCGACGAAAACGGCTTCACCATATAGTCGTCTGCGCCGGCGTTCAGTAGGGCGACTTTGTGCTCCGTTTCGGAGCGGCCCGTCAAGATAATAATGGGCGTGGTTATCTTTTCGGCCCGGAGCGATTTGGTCAGCGTCATGCCGTCCATGCCCGATAACCCTAAGTCTATAATGATGACGTCATAGTCGTTGCGGTACAGGAGGATGCGGGTGTGGGCCTTCTCGCCGTCTGCGAGCCAGTCGACCGCAAACGCCTTAAGCTCAAGTATCTTTTTGAGGTTTAAAGCTAGAGTCTCTTCATCTTCGACAATAAGCAGTCTCATAGGACTACTCTACTCTAGATGATGCTACCTGAACACCTCATGAAGAGAGGGCAAAAGAGCCTTCCAGAGAGCGGTTGGGGTAGAGGCCATAGTGGCTTCTTTTGACGTGGTTCCACATGATGATGCGGTTCATCAGGGGTTTCTCCGGCGATCCGCTGGCGCGGTACCCGCACTTGGTGCATGTCAGTACGATAGTCATGTCCCTTAGTATCTACTAACGGCATGATTTCTCTGTGAAAATCTCTAGTGCTGTTTTTGAGCTTTAGCGGCCGGTAGCAAACGGGTTGGTGGCGCCACGCACCTCAAAGTGCAGGTGGGGGCCGGTAGCTTTGCCGGTGCGGCCCACTGCGCCGATGGTGGCGCCCTGCGGCACCTGCTGGCCGGGCGAGACATACACTTTGCTTGCATGGCCGTAGAGCGTCTGCGTACCGTTGCTGTGCTGGATGACGATGTAGTTGCCGTAGCCGCCGTTCCATCCGCCGCCGCTTTTGGCGATGATGACCGTACCGGCAGCAGCCGCCAAGATCCCCGTGCCGGTTGGGGCGCCGATGTCTATACCGTTGTAGCCGTGCAAGCCCTGGGTCAGCACGCCGCCGTTGACCGGCCAAGCGTAGTAGCCGCCGAGGTCGGGACCCGAGCCGCCTTTATACAAATTGACGCCGACTTTTACCGAAGGTTTTGCGACCACCGGCACGGCAACCTCGCCGTCGGGGATGATGATAGTGGTGCCGACCGCGAGCGGGATGCCGTCTTCGAGGTTGTTGTACTGTACTATCTCTTGCGCGTCGGCTTTATATTTTTTAGCCAAGGAAGCAAGCGTGTCACCCTTGGCCACCGTGTAGCGCACGCCGGCAATGGGGAGTATCACCAACTCAACCCCTTCTTTTATGGTGCCCGCTTTAAGATCGTTGGCCCACACAATGGTGTTGGGCGTTACGTTAAACATCTTGGCGATGCCGGCTAGCGAGTCGCCTTTGTGCACGGTGTAGACCGAAATGGCCGTCGCCTCCGGCGGAGCGTTTTCTATATCGGAGAGCGTGCCGGACGGACCTTCCTCGGCCAACAGCGCCTGGCCCTGCACCAGGGTGATATCGCCGCCGCCAACGGAGGGAGTGGGGTCGATGTTGCGGGCGGGCGCCAGTACGGAGAGCGTCTGCGAGTTTTGCTTGCCGCCGGCGGCCTCGGTCTCTTTGGTCAAACTGGAGAGGAAGGCGGGGATAGAAAATATGCTGGCGGACACCAGCAATGGAGTAAGGAACATAAGAAAGGCGCCTGATGACGCAAGCGAAAATGACAACGACCTTTTTACTACTGAATGAGTATGCTTCAAAGTGTTATTCTAGGCTGAATCCTGCGTGAGTCCGCTAAAAAATGGCCTAACAGAGCCATTTTTAAGCTCCCGTCCCTGTGCTTTTTTACTATACGCAGGTAGGAGTCCGCTGGTCAACCGCCTGAAAGCCGTACTGTGGACAACGCCGGCTGATTTGACGAAAAATCGTTGGAAAATAAGGCTCATTAGGATATCATGAGCAGATGAAGCATCTCCAAGGACTCAACCCAGAACAACAAGAAGCAGTTTTGGCAATAGACGGACCCCTCCTGGTGCTCGCCGGAGCCGGGGCGGGGAAGACCCGGGTCATCGCGGAGCGTATACAGGAAATCATCCGCCGTGGCGCAGAGCCCGCAAGCATCCTGGCCATCACCTTTACCAACAAAGCGGCAGGGGAGATGCGCTCCCGTATCGGACCGGGGCCCTTTGTATCGACCTTCCATTCGCTCGGGCTCACGCTGATCAAAGAAAACGTCAAACTGCTGGGCTATAAGCGCACTCCTTCTATATATGACCGGGCGGACTCCCTGTCCGAGATGAAACGGGCCCTTAAGGCCGTAGGGGCCGAGGATCTTGAACCCCGGCTGGCGCTTGCGGTGGCGTCGCGCCAAAAAGGCGAGGGGGTAGGGGCGGCGGAGTTTGCCGCGAGCGCGGTACTGCCGCGCGACCGCGATATCGCCAAGGCGTGGTTGCGGTACGAGGCGGCACTGCGGGAGGACAACGCGGTCGACTTTGATGACCTGCTGGTCAAAGCCGTCGAGCTGCTAGAGCAGCACCCCGAGGTGCGCACCGCCTGTCAGCAGCGCTGGCGGTATGTCCATATTGACGAATATCAAGACACCAACGCTATACAAGCCACTCTTGCCGACCTATTGGTCGGGCCGGAGAAAAATATCTGCGCGGTAGGAGACGTCGACCAAACTATTTACGGCTGGCGCGGCGCACAGATAGAAAATATTCTTTCGTTCGAAAGAAAATATACGGGCGCCAAAGTGGTCTTGCTCGAGCAGAACTACCGCTCCACCAAGGCAATACTCTCCGCCGCCAACGAGCTGATTGCAAACAACCCCAACCGGCCGGAAAAAAATCTCCATACAAAAAATGCCGACGGCCAGCCTGTGGCCGTGTACGCCGCGGGCGACGGTGCAGACGAAGCGCGCTTTGTGGTGCGCAAGATACAGTCGCTCATCACAGACGGCGCGCGCCCGGCTGACTGCGCGGTGCTCTATCGGGCCAACTTTCAGTCCCGCGCGATAGAGGAGAAATTGCTCGACGCGGGCGTGCCGTACCAAGTGCTGGGCACGCGCTTTTTTGACCGCAAAGAAGTCAAAGATGTGCTGTCGTTTGTGCGGGCGGCACTGCAGGGGAGCATGGCCGACCTCGGGCGCGTCATCGACACCATACCGGGGCTCGGCAAAGTGACCAAGTTCAAGATATTGTCCGGGCAAGAAGCGGCACTGCAGGGCAAAACACTCGAGCGCGTGCAGAATATGCGTACACTGCTTGCAGCCATCGCGGCGCAAGCAGCACAACTCCCGCCCTCGGCCTTGCTGCGGCTCGTCATCACCGAAAGTGGTATCGAAAAAAATCTCAAAGAAGACAAGTTCGAGGGCGGCGAGCGTTTGGAGAACCTCGCCGAGTTGGTAAGCCTCGCAACTCGGTACGACGGTCTCGGAGCCGACGGGTTGGAAAAGTTTCTCGAAGCCGCCGCGCTTGCATCCGACCAAGACGAACTCAAAGAAGAGCGCAATATGGTGCGGCTTATGACCGTCCATGCCGCCAAAGGGCTCGAATTCCCCTATGTATTTATCATCGGGCTCGAGGAAGGGCTCTTCCCCTACGAACGGGAGGGTGAGAAGGACACGCTGGAAGAAGAGCGCCGGTTGATGTATGTCGCACTGACCCGCGGACAGCGGCGGGTGTACCTGTCTTTTGCTATGATGCGCACCGTCTTCGGCTCTACCGACATTCGCAGCCCCTCGATGTTCTTGGAGGAAATAAAAGACCACCTGCAGTCGGAGGAACCCGAGTCGCTGGGCAAAACCATCTACTTGGACTAGTATCGCTCTACTATATATGTATAAGAAGAAATCGCTCGGACAGCATTTTTTGCGCTCTGCTTCGTACTTACACGCGGTGGCGGACGCGGCAGATATCAAAAAAGGGGAGACTGTGGTGGAGGTCGGCCCCGGAGAGGGGACACTGACCGAAGTATTGCTCGAGCGCGGCGCGCACGTAGTAGCGCTGGAGAAAGACTCGCGACTGATCCCGCTGTTGCGCGAAAAGTTTGCTGGAAAAATTTTTGAAGTGATAGAAGGTGATGCGCTGGAGTTTGAACCTACCGATAAAAAATACAAAGTTGTTGGAAACATTCCGTATTACATTAGCGGCGCATTGTTCAGGAAATTTTTGACCGCACAGCATCAGCCTTCGACTTTGGTTTTTTTGGTGCAAAAAGAAGTGGCTGAACGCATCGCTCGCTCGAAGAAAGAAAGTATTCTCTCTCTTTCGGTAAAAGCGTATGGGACGCCGAAGTATATCAAGACCGTACCTGCAGGAGCGTTCTCCCCGCCACCAAAAGTCGACTCGGCCATCCTATTGGTCGAAAACATTTCGCGCAAGAATTTTACAAACACTGCGCACGAGGAAAAGTTTTTCGAACTCATCAAAAAAGCCTTCGGCCAGAAGCGCAAAGTGCTGCGCAACACGCTCGGAGACATCGGACCTCTTGCCGCCGAGCGCCCCGAGGATGTGTCGTTGCTCAAATGGCTAGACTTGTCCCGATTATCTGCACCCGCAGACCGAACCATACGATAGGGATGGGCGGCGTGGTCGGCGTAAAGCCCACCACACAGCCGTAGGGCACATCCGCGACCCCAAGCTGGCTGACGCCCGGGCGTATTTGGTAGTTGAGATACGTAAGACTAAACGGCGTCCAGACAAATGCGCCGCCTTTTGGCCCGACAACCACTTCGTACATACCGCCGTTAAAGCAGGGCCACACGGCGGTGACCCTTCCGCCGAAAGGGACGCCTAGTGCGTAGGCCGCCGTAGGGGTAGTGAGGCCTGCAGCGATCACCAATGCTATGAGCAACCGATTGACGTACATACCTCTAGTATACTAGGAGTAATGACCGCCGTTTCTTATCTCCCGAGCAGGCAGTTTTCTTTGATCATTGGCTCTATCGCACTCTCCTTATCGCTTATTTTCGGAGCGCAGTACTACACAGCCCCGCACAGCACCTCCTCTTCGCTCACCGCTACCCCGGGCGCGACCGTCGGCGACCCAGACTGGCAGGCAACACTCGAGCAGGTGCAGACCGAGGCCGCTATTGCAGCACCCCAAACCCCCGACCCCGATGTCGTAGACAAGCTTAAAGAAGCCGCCAAGAGCACCAACATCACCGACAGTGTGGCCCGCACGCTTTTTGTCAGCCTCTCGAGCGCAAAAGCCGAAGGGTTGGGCGATGACCTCCCCACGCAAGACAAATTGATTGCCGAAGCGTCTTCCCAATTGCAGACCACCGTGCCGCCCATCTATACCTCCGACGACGTACGTACCGCGGCGACAAACAAAGACACGCTGCGCGCCTACGGCAACGCGGTGATGACGGTTATAAACGCCCACCCGGGCGCCCGCGTCTACGAAACGTACGTGGCGATAGGCGAGGCGACCGACAACAACGACAAGCGCAAGTTGGCACCCCTCAAAGAAATAAGCGCCGAGTATAACGGCATCGCCGAAGACCTCATCCTTCTGCCCGTACCTGCCACACTTGCTCCGCTCCACCTGAAAGTGACTAACGACTTTGCCGCGATAGCCGCCACGTATGACGACCTACGCGCTATCGGCGCGGACCCCCTGCGCGGGATAGCGGGTCTGCAAAGCTATCAGTTTTATCTCAACGAAACGTCGCGCCTGTTCACAAA
>SICK01000018.1 GCA_009691465.1 Candidatus Kaiserbacteria bacterium
CGATGTCGACCAACCGCGCAACCTTGCCAAATCGGTCACGGTCGAATAGTGCTCTGCCGGACTCCCCACGGGGCGTCCGGCATTTTCATTTGATAAAAAAAGTGATATATTTTGCCTACGATGGACATTGAGCATCTCACCAAGCATCAGATAATCCTCCTTACTCTTTTGGTGAGTTTTGTCACGTCTATCGCGACCGGTATTGTAACGGTGTCGCTCATGGACCAGGCTCCGCCGTCGGTTATGCGCACCATCAACCAGATAGTCGAGCACACCATCGAGCGCGTGGTGCCCGCCGCCACGCCCGCGAGCCCCGCGGCGGCGGTGGCCGCCGCCACGGTGACCAAAGAGACCACCGTGGTGGTTAAAGATGATGACCTTGCGGCGCAGTCCATTGCCAAAGTACAAAAGGGCATCGTCCGCATCGTCAGCAAAAACACCCCGGACATTTTGGCGGCGCGCGGGGTGGTGATAAACCAAAAAGGAGTAGTGTTCTCCGACCGTAACGTGCTCGAGTCGCTTGGCACGGTCAACTTTGAGGCGATACTCCCCAACGGCACACGCGTCCCCGCGGTCATGCGTATCCCGACTGCGACAAGCACCATTGCGGTACTCGACCTGACGCTCACGTCTACCTCGAGTGTCTCGGCTGTGCCGTTGGCGGACAGCAGTAAGCTGCAATTGGGACAGTCCGTCATCCGCATCGGCGGCACCGGGAGCGACACCATCGGGACCGGCGTCATCGCCAAGCTCCCCGACACGCATACCAATCTGATAGAAGCAAGCGTGCTTTCTACTACACCCGGCTCCATCATCATCACGCTCTTCGGCGAGGTCATCGGCATTATCACCGGCGACTCGGCCGCCGTAGGCGCAGACTTCTACACACTCGCTACCAGTCCATAGCCACACAACTATATGCCTCCATTCAATCACTTCACCACAAAAGCAAAAGAAGCAGTCCGCCGGGCTCACGAGCTCGCGGTTGAACGGGGACAAAACCAAGTAAGCCCCATGCATCTTTTAGGCGCGCTCCTCCTGCAAGAGGAGTCCTTGGTCGCGTCTGCCTTGGAGCGGCTCGAGGTAGACCTGACCCTTTTGACCGACACGGTGCTCGAGAGTTTGGAGAGCACTACACAGGGCTCGGTGCTCTCGCCGAGCTATCAGCTGTATCTGACCCCCGACTTGGTGCAGGCGCTCGAGCGGTCGGCCAAAGTAGCCACCGAGCTCCACGACGAGTTTGTTTCGACCGAACACCTTTTTATAGCGACCATCGACATCCCCGGCGCCGCACGCGACCTCCTGTCGCGCTTCCGTATCACCCGCGAGTCGGTCCTGCGTGCGCTTATGGAAATCCGCTCCCAAAAAACCGCGCCCGCCGAAAGCCAAAAAAAATACCGCGCGCTGCTTAAGTACACCCGCTCGCTCACCAAAGCCGCACTCGAAAACAAGCTCGACCCCGTCATCGGTAGGGACGAAGAGATACAGCGCGTCATCCAAATTTTGAGTCGCCGCACCAAAAACAATCCGATACTCATCGGCGAGGCCGGCGTAGGCAAGACCGCCATCGCCGAGGGCCTGGCCCAGCGCATCGCCACCGGCGACTGCCCGGAGTCTTTGCGCGACAAAGACCTGGTGTCGCTCGACCTGGGGTCGCTTATTGCCGGTACCAAGTACCGCGGCGAGTTTGAGGAGCGGCTCAAAGCGATAGTCAAAGAAATTGAGCGCTCCGAGGGCAAAATAATCCTCTTTATAGATGAGATACACACGATGATAGGCGCGGGTGCCGCCGAGGGTGCCATGGATGCGAGCAACATGCTCAAACCTGCGCTCGCGCGCGGCGACCTGCACGTGATTGGTGCCACCACCCTGCGCGAGTACCAAAAACATATTGAGCGCGACCCGGCCTTCCAGCGGCGCTTCCAGCCGGTCTATGTGCTTGAGCCCGGTACCGACGACGCGATCGCCATACTCCGCGGCCTTAAAGAAAAATACGAGCTCTTCCACGGCGTGCACATCACCGACGACTCGCTTATTGCCGCGGTAGAACTGTCTGCCCGCTATATCCCGGATCGATTCTTGCCGGACAAAGCCATCGACCTTATTGATGAGGCTTCCTCGTCGCTGCGTATCAGTTTGGAGAACAAGCCTCCCGTATTGGAAGACGCCCACCGTCGCATTATGCGGCTCGAGGTCGAGAAAGAGGCTCTACGCAAGGACGCCGCCGCCGAGGACGAAGCGGGGGCAAAGCCAGCACGGGTTGCCGCCGGACGCAAAGCCGGTGCGCGCGTCAAGGTGATAGAAAAAGAGATCGCAGACCTGCGCGAGAAGACGAGCGAGATAGAATCGCGCTGGAAGAACGAAAAGCAGGTGCTCGCCGACATAAAATCAATCAAAAAAGAGCTCGAGAGCCTGCGCATAGAGGCCGACGCGGCCGAGTCTGCGGTCGACCTGTCGCGCGCGGCCGAAATCCGCTACGGCGAGATACCCAGTCTTGAGCGCGAGCTTGAGCAAAAGGTAAAGCGGCTTAAAAAACTGCAGTCGACGCGCCGCATCCTTAAAGAGGAAATAACCGAGAGCGACATCGCTTCGATTGTTGCCAAGTGGACCGGCATCCCCGTGTCGCGCATGCTCGAGGAGGAGGCCAAGCGCCTTAGCCGCATCGAGACCGAGCTCCAGGCTCGTGTGGTCGGCCAAAATGAGGCGGTCCAAAAAGTCGCGGATGCGGTCAAGCGCTCGCGCGCCGGCATCGCCGACCCCAACCGCCCTATCGCTTCGTTTATGTTCCTCGGGCCCACCGGTGTGGGCAAGACCGAGCTAACCCGCGCGCTGGCCGAGTTTATGTTTGATGACGAAAAAGCGCTCATCCGCGTCGATATGTCCGAGTATATGGAAAAGCACAGTGTCTCAAAAATTATCGGCGCACCGCCGGGCTATGTGGGCCACGAGGAAGGGGGAGCGCTGACCGAGCTGGTGCGCCACCGCCCCTACGCGGTCCTGCTGTTCGACGAGATAGAAAAGGCACATCCGGAGGTCTTCAACATCCTTCTCCAGGTGCTCGACGCAGGGACGCTCACCGATGCCAAGGGCCGCAAGGTCAACTTCCGAAACACTATCATCATCATGACCAGCAACATCGGCGCGCAGTACATCGACAAGATGGAGCAGCTCGGCTTCTCTACGCGCGGGTCGGGCGACGAGCAGAACTACGTGCTCGCCAAGGAAAAAGTGGAGCAGTCGCTCAAGGACTACTTCCGGCCAGAGTTCCTCAACCGCATCGACGAAATTATCATCTTTAACATCCTCTCACCCGAAGCGGTCAAAGAAATCGTCGGGATACAGGTCCGCGAGGTGGTGGAGCGTCTGGCGCAAAAGGACATCACGCTTACTATCACACCGGCGGTGTACGAATATCTCTCTAAAGAGGGCTACAACCCGCACTACGGCGCGCGCCCGCTCCGGAGGCTCATCCAGGACAAGATACTCACCAAGGTGGCATCACTCATGGTCGGCCGCGGGGTCCTGTCGGGCGGCACCGTGACCGTGGACATCAACGCCAAAAAGGAGTTCGTGTTTGAGGTAAAAAAGTCGGGCAAGCGCATGACAAAATCTGCTGCTCCTGATACTCTGCAGGAGGCCGTGCGGTAATGCGTCGGTGGTAGAGTGGTCAATTACAACAGGCTGTAAACCTGTCGCCTTCGGGCTACGGAGGTTCGAATCCTCCCCGGCGCACAAAGTCAGGGTTGGTGTCAAAATTTAGGTGCTATTATTTATTGCATGAAGATGCGTTCTTTGCTGTGTATGCTTGGGGCGCTTTTTGTCCTGCCCCTGCTCGCCTCGGCGCAAGGGGCGGCAACACTGGTGGCAACTCCCGCAGGCGGCGTGGTGCCGGTGTCTATCACTTTCTCCACCAACCAAAACTCCGGCACCATATTTTTTGGCGATGGGGCTAGCTTGCCGGTACTGATCCCGGCATGCACGGCCGGCGCCACCTGCCCTGCAGGGGCGGTGCACCAATACACCACGGCCGGTGCGTACACCGCGCGTCTTATGCAAGGCAGCGCCACAGTGGCAACCCGGTTGGTCACCATTCGGACACAGGCGGCGCCGGAGTGCCGCTTGGTCCTGACCGGCACTTCCAACGAGTACGGTAGCAACATACTACTGTCATGGGGGAGCATACGGGCGACAGCCGGCACCATTGTCGGCATCGGGCCGGTGGGGAGCGCCGGCTCGGTCCGGGTATATCCCAAAACTTCCGGCACCTATACGGGGATATTTACCGGCCCCGGAGGCACGGGCCGCTGCGCGGTGTCGGTGACCCTGCTTACGACGACCACCGCCTCGGGGATACTCGGGACTCCGGCGATCGCGTTTGCTGACATGCCCACCGCGCAACAACCCACCTACGACAGCCTTTTACCATCCACCAATCCGAACTATCCAACCGCATCCTTCCGTTTTGATTCGATAGAGGGTTCCGCCACACCCACTCCGGATGCTCCCGACTACCAGACCGCCACCTTCCGTATCGGAGCGGTCGGCGGTGCCGCACTCCCGCCGTCTTCTGATGTTACATTCCGCACCGAAACGCTTAACTATCAAAATATCCAGTTTCCTACTGCCGCACAAACTCCTAGCGCCACCTTCCGCTTTGGAGACACCATCACCATCCCCGATGCAACCTTTCGTTTTGGTGTTCCAAATCTGGCTGTAAGGGCAGAACGCGCGGATGGGTTTACAGTCCCTGTTGCAACCTTTCGCGGTGTACCGGATGCTTATAAAAACACGGGTACCGATGCTACCGGCCAGGGGCAGACACAAACCCAGACACAGACACAAAGCTCCTCTGCACCGGGGGTCAACGGGTTGGTGGGGTGCAACAGCGCGGCAACGTGCGGGCTGTGCGCGTTTACAAGCCTCTTCCAAAACATCATCAACTTTCTTATCGGGCTCACGGTGCCGCTTTCGGCATTGCTCTTTGCCTGGGCAGGCATCCTCTACTTTACGTCGGTGGGCAGCCCGGAGCGCACCGGCAAAGCAAAAAAGATATTCTTTACCGTCGCCATAGGGCTCATCATCGCCATGGGCGGCTGGCTCGGGATACAGACCCTGCTCAAAACCGTGTTGGCGCCCGGTTTCTATCAAGACTGGAACACCATCGATTGTCACCAGACCTTCCGTCCGGGTGCGGGCGGAGTTGGGGGTGGCTTTAGCACGGTGTCGCAGTGGCTCAACTTTTTGCCGACGCTTAACCTGACTCCTGTTGTGACCGACACTGCCTACAACACCGCCGGCGGCATCAATACCCCCTATAGTGCAGTCGATTTTTCTACGGGGTGCCGCGCGGGCGCCGCACTGGTCAACAGTCAATGCTATGATGCGTTTGGCGGTGTGTACGATCCTGTGGCCAATACTAGCACCGGCTGTCAAAGCGGCGATTATCTCGATGGAGGCCAATGTATGAACTCATTCGGGAGTACATATTCTCCTTATACGTTAGGGAACGGCGCAAATATAAGTTCCGGGGCATACGGCAAATGTTCGCCCGGCTACACTTATACTGAAAGTACTGAAGAGTATTGGTGCCAAGGACCCGGGGGAGTTGAAGACTTTAAGGACGTGTTGCCACGTACAATCGGCGGTTCTTTGGCAGGAACCCAACAGTGGACGGGCCAAATAGAGGCCGCGTGTGCACAAAATGCAAACTTCTCCAACTGCGTACAGATATCACGCGGGATCATGGCGGCCGAATCCGGAGGACGCACAGCGGTGGTGAGCCCTGCGGGTGCCTTCGGTGTAATGCAGATGCTCCCCGGTACTGCGCGACAAATGGATCCTGGGGGCACTGCGGGTATGAGCGATGCGCAGATAGGGCAGAAGCTGCTTAATGATCCCGATTATGCCATCAACCTGGGGGTTAAATACGCAGGAGCGATGAACCAGCAGTTCGGCGGCAGCTGCGAGCTCACCGCTGCCGCCTACAACGGCGGACCCCGCGCCAATAACTCCAGCACGACATGTCCGACGCAGACGTTCTGGCAGTGCAGCGCCAATCGTGGCTATCAGGAAACGAGAAACTACGTCCCGAGAGTGTGTGGATCATAAAACTCAAAATCCTATGACACTAAAAACCGGATCCATCGTTTTTGTTGGGATATTGCTCGTCGCCGCAGGGGTGGCTTGGTGGTTGGGCCAGGGCCCGGTGCCTACGTCTGATACGACCACGGGGCCGTTCGCTTTTCCCGCGGATATGGACAACGGAACCAGTGCCGGTTTTAACAACGGCAACGGGGGAGGTGCCGCTACTGTCCCCAAAGAGATAACCGCTCCTGACATTAATACTCACTATACCGAGCTGTATTCGAACTTGCAGGCCAATAAGGTCGAGTTTGAGACCCTCAATTCGACCGGGCCCTACGCTGCGTTGTATGCCCTCTACAGTGCCGACCGGGCGGCATACGAAAAAATCTTCCCCGCAAACACGGGGCGTTTATTGGTGGCAGCGATCGATCTGAACGGCGACGGAGTCGATGAGGCGATAGTGTACGAGGATTTTTTTGGCTACTGCGGTTCCGGGGGATGCGCACTCGACATTTACAAGAAGGAAAAGACCGTCTGGGTAAGTATCCTGAGCGCTCAAGCGTCGAAAAATGTGGGGATTTCCTATGCCGCGCAGAACGGCTATGCGGTGCTATTCCTTTCGGTTGAGGGAGCGGGCCTTGGCTACCAAACCCAGATCGTGCGATATATCGCCATAAATGAAAAATACCAACCAGCCGACACGGTTGCTACGTGGAACGGCGCGATGTTCAAGAGGCCCCGCAAATAGAGCAACCCACCTTATGGCGGGTTGCGCATAAAACCCTTATGGGGTATATTCCTTTGACATGTCACAAGACCGTTTGATCAGACTGCAGTGCCAGAAATGCAAGCGCATTAACTACTGGAGCTCCAAAAATAAGAAATTGGTTGAGCGCAAAATCGAGCTCAAAAAGTTTTGCAATTGGTGCCGGGCTCAGACCGTGCACAAAGAGGCTAAAAAGTAATATACTTTGTAGTCTGGGCGCTTAGTTAAATGGTATAACTGCGGTCTCCAAAACCGCCGTCGGGGGTTCGATTCCCTCAGCGCCCGCTCAAAAAATTTTTAGCCAGCCGGAGCGCTTCTGCTTTGCCCGACACCCAGACAATGTCTTTGTTGCGCTTGAACCATCGCCGTTGGCGCTTGGCGTACTGCCATATCGCGCGCTCAAGCTGCGTTTCAAACTCTTTCTGCGTGATTTTTTTCTGCAGAAGCGCCGACAAATGGCGATACTCGAGCCCCAGCTCTTCCATGCGTTTGTAGGAGAGTCCGGCTTTGTGCAGGCGCTTGGCCTCGGCAATCATCCCTGCCTGTATTCTTTGCCCGAGTCGAATACGGATATTGTTTTGTAAATTTTTTGGATCAAGCCCCAACCACAGCACCTCGTACTTTGTCTCAGGCTGGGGGAGGGGACTCTGTCCTATAGCTTTCGCTATTTCAATCGCCCGGATGAGGCGGCGCTTGTGGTCAGGTTCGATAGTGGCCGCCCGCCGCGGGTCAAGCTTTTTGAGTTGTGCAAAAAGTTGCTTAACCGATCTTTGCTCTAGCCGTGTGCGTAGTGTGGGGTTTGGAGGGACATTGGGATACGCCATCCTACCCAAAAACATATCCACATACAGCCCCGTCCCACCCACCACAATTGCTATTGCAGTGTTTTGCAAAACACTAGCATAGGCGTGCTCGGCCCCTTTGACGAAGTCGTCGACGGTGAACTGCTTTTTGGGCGAGGCGACGCTCAAGAGGTGATGGGGGATGCCGGCCATCTCTTTTTTGGTCACCTTGCCGGTGCCTATGTCGAGGCCTTTGTATACCTGCCGGCTGTCGGCCGAGATAATTTCGGCCCCGCAAGATCCTCCTTGAATTCGTTTGGCGAGCCAAACGCCCAGACTCGATTTGCCCGAGGCGGTGGGGCCGACGATGGCGATGACTTTGGGCTTCTGCATCCAGTGAATCTACCCCGTTTGTATAAAAATAAAAAGCGCCCGCCTTAAGAGGCGAGCGCAGCGTTCATTTCTGAGCGGATCTTGCGGGCGGCTTCGACCGGTGTCATGCCGTCAGGCGGGTCTAAAATGGAACGCCCAACCACCAGGTAGTCCGCGCCGAGCGCTACCGCTTGCGCGGGAGTGACGGTGCGCTTTTGGTCGGTGTGCTTCGACCATGCGGCCTGGATGCCGGGGACGACGGTCACCATGCCGTCGAGCACGCCTATTGGTCGCAAGTATGCAAGCTCCTGCGCCGAGCAGGTGATTGCTTTGATGCCGTTGGCTTTGACCATCCGGGCAAAGTTCAACACTGCGATGTTCGGCACATTGCCGAAGCGGGAGTAACACTCCGCTTGGCTTAGGTCGGTCAAAACAGTGACCGCGACCGGCAGGAGTCCTCGCCCTTTGCAGGCCGCGACCGCCGCGCGCATCGCCGAGTTGCTGATGGTGGCGTGGAGCGTCACCATGCGGCAGTGCTCGTAGGAGATATGCTTGAGCGCTTGGACGACGGTCTGTTCGATGTCGTCGAGCTTTGCGTCCCAGAACACGCCCGCGCGGAAGCCTCCGTTCCAGATGCGGCGCCGGACGATGCTCGCAATGGTGCGGCAGTCGGCATCCTCGGCGTTCATTGCGCGTAAGCCAAGTTTGAGCATATCGACCTCGCGCAAGAGCTTGCACAGCAGTGCGTCATCTTCCGGCGTGTGGGTGCTTTTGTCCCACGCCAGTACCAGTTTCGGTTTGCGGGCCATGAATCTATCTCCAAGGAACAGTGCTCGGCGCACAATAGCACAGGCAAAAAAGAAAGAGAATGTAGTGCCGGGAGAGAGAATCGAACTCTCATGACCTTGCGATCGAGGGATTTTGAGTCCCTTGCGTCTACCAATTCCGCCATCCCGGCTGCGCCCTTCGAAGCTTTATGCGAAGTAGGGCAGGCTTCGTTATGTTAGAATATCCCCAATGTCGCAGTTTTACAATAACGCCATTTTTTGGGTCGAGGTCGACAAGATAAAACCCAACCCATTCCAGCCGCGCAAGGAGTTCGACGAGGCCAAGCTCGCCGACCTCGCGCGCTCAATACGGCAGTACGGCGTGATACAGCCGCTCACCGTGTCCCGCAAAGAGGTAGAGAAGAGCGATGGCGGGCTTGCCACCGAGTACGAGCTCATTGCGGGCGAGCGCCGGTTGCGCGCGGCCAAGATTGCGGGTGTGGCGTCGGTGCCGGTCCTTATCCGCGCCGAGCACGACGACAAGACCAAGCTCGAGCTCGCCATCATCGAAAACCTCCAGCGCGAGGACCTGAACCCCATCGACCGCGCCAAGGCCTTTGACCAAATGGTCAGACAGTTCGGTTACAAGCACATCGAAGTGGCGGAGAAAGTCGGCAAGAGCCGCGAGTATGTCAGCAACTCGCTCCGGCTCCTGGGGCTCCCGCAAGAGATGCAGGACGCCCTTTCGGAGGGCAAGATTACCGAGGGTCACTCGCGGCCGCTCCTGATGCTTTCGGACCGCCCCGAAGAGCA
>SICK01000019.1 GCA_009691465.1 Candidatus Kaiserbacteria bacterium
GGTCGAACTGAAGCGCGGCAACAAGAAGCTGCTCTTCCCCCGCAACCAGATGTTCTTTTTTTGGGAGTCGGTGGCGGACTTCGACGAATATTTTACCGCTTTCGAGACCGAGATGCGCGACGGAGTGATGGTACTAGATTTTTCCCACACTCGCGAACATGTCATAAAGTTCCTCGGCGTACCCCTGCTTATACCCGGGATGACAGAAGGTGATTGGGTGCTCAAAGGGTATACACAAAAATATCTCCCCAAGGCCGGCGATGTAGTGTTTGACTGCGGAGCGTACTGCGGCGTTATGACCTACTATTTGTCGCAATTGGTGGGCCCGACCGGCAAGGTCTACTCGTTTGAGCCCGACCCCGCGAACTATGCCGTGTTGCTAAAAAATATAGAAAAACACCGCTTGCACAACGTGGTCCCGGTCAACCGCGGGCTCTACTCGCACAGTGCCACGCTGTCGTTTAATAGCACTTCTTCGGCCAACAGCATGCTCGCGCGCCCCAATACTCCGAACACGACCGAAGTGTTGGTGGTCTCGTTGGCCGACGCCTACGAGCACTTTAAGCTGGAGCGCCTTGATTTTGTAAAAATGGATATTGAGGGCGCCGAGCTGGAAGTGTTGCAGGGGGCGAAAGAGTTTTTAAAAGACAAGAACGTACACTTTGCTATTGCCAGCTACCACTTGCGGGATGGCAAGCAAACTTGCGAAGCGCTCGAGAAGATGTTCGCAGAGATAGGGTACCAGGCAGAGACCGGTTTTCCCCGGCACCTCACCACCTGGGCTAGCCGCGCGTAAAGGTAGCGTACTGGTTGTCGAAATAAGCAGTTTTGTCTTTGTAATACGCCCAGACTATAGGTTGCTCACTCGTAACAATATGGGGAGCATCGGCAAACCATGCTGCAAGGTTTGGAAAGGTCGAATTTTCTCCGATGATCGCACTACACTTGGAGAGCAGAAAGAACCCTTCTTTTTCTTCCGTACTAGTGACCGTGTCGAAGCCCTGTGTGAGCGCGGGAGGTACGGCACGGTCGGAGACCACAACCAACCCCACGTCGTGCGCACGCAGGTTTTTTTCTCGCAGATATTCCTCAAGCATAGTGCGTACGCGCGCGGGGGAGATAAGAAATGTTCCGTCTGTAAATCCGCGGTACGGTGTTTGCCGGATATACACGCCTATAAGCACTTTCCCCGCCAGCGGTGTGAGTGTCTGCGCTATAGTTTTTTGCACCTGCTTGGTGGGACCAAAAGCTGCTAGCAGAGCCTCACGGTAACGCGTAAACCCCACCGGGTTTCGAAACAGCCATCCGGAAAAGAAAAGCGTGCTACAGCGCTCGCCCCCGGAGGGTACGGACGGCGGGAGATTTTTAGGCGACCCGCCGGCCCACAAGCCGCAGCGACGGCGTGTCAGGCGGTCGAGCAGACGTGCAAATAGCAGGTGGAGGGGTCGCCCAAAGCGAGTGTGCTCAAAGTAGGTGAGGTTGATGGTGCGCGTGCCTTCGTGCAGGCCGTATGCATAGATGCTCATATCATTCCACAGCCGGTTTGCAAACGCTCTGCCCTCGTGTTCAAAGATAACGAAATACTTCATGTCAGTATGGTCCAGTCCTTTTTGAGTATCGGCAAATTCCAGGGCGGGTTGGTGCGTGCGTAGCGGTGTACAAAGAGTTTTTGGCCCGGCGTGTCGTAGGGGAGACAGTCGACCAAAAACATAAAGGCCGAGTCGACGACGTGTATCTCGCTTGCCCGCTCTATCAGGGTGCAGTAATCGAACACATTGTCGGTGAGGTCTTTCTCGACCCGTGCGACCGGGAGCGTCGAGCCGGCCTTCGATAGGTCGACCGCAGTTTTATAGATCGAGTCGTCGTGGACAAAGGCGTACGGGGCGCTCGGCGCTACCTGCGCGAAGAGCGCCTCCTCCCGCGCGCGGTCGCGCTCAACCTTAAAGCCGTTCCATTTCTTTTCAAATTCCACGCCCGCGACCGCGTAGAGCTGGCGTTCGACCATGATGCCTTCCTCTGGGTCGGCATAGATAGATTTGACCGCATCATACTGCCTCCCCCAGAGCCCGAGGCGATGCAGAAGAAGCTTATTCTTTTTTTGGCGGTGGGTGGCCGCAAGCTCTATCCGCAGGTTCTTGAGGTCGCGGTACATAAACGAAACAGACGTGTGGTAGCGCGGCATGCAAAAAATCCCCACCGTATCGTACCGCGCGCAGTACTCCCGGATGACGGCGTTAAACATGAGGTTATCGCCGAGTTTGTTATTATGGTCCACCAGCAGAGTCGACATGGAGCAGGGTTATGTCCGCTGTTCGCTCTCTATTTTGCCGTCGGGGCGGTGGGTGTCGTCTTCTATACGGATAACATCGTCGACTTCGGGGGTGGAGACCTCTTGCAACACCAGGTCCGTAATGGCGATGACCCGATGCTTTTTGGGCGGGGGCACCACAAAGAAATCGCCCGCTTTCATCAGCAACTTTTCAACGACCCCTGCGTCGTTCTCGAGCCAGATTTCCGCTTCGCCGCTGATGATGAAATTAGTTTCGTGTTTCTTGACGTGGTACTGGTAGCTGGTACGCGTGCCCGCGTTGATATAGAGGCGCTTGTAGCAATAGCGGTCGTTGAGCTCGAGCCACACTTCTTTGCCCCAGGGCTTCGTCACTTCTCTATACGGAGTACTTATATGCATATACAGTTATTGTAATGATTATTTATTTCTGCGCAGCGCGTATCTGGAGGATAAGATCGACGATGCTTATCCCCGGCTCATACCCCAAGGCCGACCACCCTTTGAGCAGTGCGGCATCCCTCCCTTCTTTATCATAAACCCGTTGTATGTCGTCGTCGGCATACGGCCCGTGGCTCACTTCGATAAAGACCGAGCCCGTGGGGGAGGTGTTGATGGGGATATGTACGATATGTGGAGCAATGATTACTCGGTCGCCGGGCAGCATCGCGGTCGGCGTAAGGCCGGCGACAGTGCGGAGGAGGTCTCCTTCGTACCACGCTCCCCGGTACACATCCATCGCTCCAGTGTAGAGGATGTACTCTTCGGTCCGGTGGCGATGAAAGTGCGCAGAAGGCTCGGCATGGATTCTATTGACCCTCGTATTTGCGTCCAGCACCACGGTAGCGCCCCAGCTCCTGGCCTGCGTTAGATAGGGCAGTGCTTCGATATGCGCTTCTTTCTTTTCTATCCGGTCGAAAAAATCTTTTTCCATATATTAGCCGCGGACGCTGTACCCGCCGTCGATGGTTATGGTCTCTCCGGTCATGTATCCCGCTTTTTCTCCGGCAACAAACAGTATTGCCTCGGCGATTTCCTCCGGCTGGGCGGCACGCCCGAGCGGAGTCTCTTTGATCTGCGCGTATGTCCGTTCGGTCCACTCTTTTTTTGTCGTCTCTGTTTCGGTAAAACCGGGGGCAACGCAGTTGACCCGGATATGCGGGGCGAACTCCTTCGCCATGCTTGCGGTCAGGGTAATCAGTGCCGCCTTAGAGGCCGCAAATGCGGCTCTCCCGGCCGTGTGCGGAAACCCTTTAATCGAAGAGATATGCACTATACTGCCCGACTTCTGCTCGAGCATGCGGGGTATAACCGCTTTTGACACATTGACTGTCCCCAAAACGTTGGTGTTGAGCACAGACGCCCAGTCTTGGTTCGTCAGCTCAAGAAACGGCTTAGAAATGCTTATGCCGGCATTATTGATCAGGACATCGATCGGAGAGAGCGCCGCTATCTCCCGCTGTACGGCCGCCGCATCGGCAACATCAAAACAAACATACGGAGCTCCCAACTCTGCGGCCAGTTTCTTCAATTCTTGCGACTCGGTCTGTCCGTGGAGTAGCACCTCTGCGCCGTACGAGCGGGCTAACCGTGCGGTGGCCGCGCCGATGCCCCGAGAGGAGCCGGTAATCAAAACGCGTTTACCCTTCAACATAATGGCTTATGACCTCAGTCAGCCGCTCTATAATGGTCTCTTTGATATCCTCACGTTTGGCGAGCTCGTCGATGATTTTTTTGTACGCGGGCGAGGTAAAGTGATAATGCCCGGCGATGGCGACCGTGAGCAGTATGTTGTCCGCGGTGTTGGTGTGCATCCACTTTTTCCATTTGCCGCCGTCGTGCACGGTGCGTACAAACTCGTCAATGGGTATGCCGTAAATAAGGCACTTGGTAAGCACCGTCTGCGTCTGCACGACACCGAGCTGCGGCGCGATATTCTGCGCATCGACTATGCCGCGGCGCGCGGCTATATCGTCTTTGGGGAGGTAGTCGGCGTTATGTTCTTTGAGTTTGAGGTTCTTGGTCTTGAGCATCTTCGAAACCTGCTCGACGAAGGCGGCATTAAACGTCCCTGCCTGATTAATCTCCTTTACCAAACTTCCGGTCTGCACCACATAAAACTCGGGCGTGCAAAAGCTCTTAAAAAAATCTATTTCTTTCTCCCACTCCGCGAGGTTCGGCAGGCTGTAGTTGGCGCCGGTGTTCTCATCGGTTCCTATTTCTATCTGTACCGTGGGCTTCTGCGCGAGGCAGTGTTCGATGGCTTTTTTAGTCTCTGCGCGCTGTTCGTCCCGCGGGCCTTTAAAATGGCAGTAGTCGATATGGATGAGATCAAACCCCTGCCGAATGTCCTCGTCTATGGTGGCGTAGGTGTCGGCGAGGTCGTAGTTGCCGTTAAAGCCGGGGCCGCAGTGGTCGCGGCAGATTTTTACTTGTGCGTTGTTGTACGTCGTGCGCATCTCGCCCACAAAGTCCATATAGGTTTTGGTGGTCCAGCCGTTGACGTACCCGCCGGCGTAGTCGACCTGGCTTTTTGAGGCGATGAGCATGAGCGGCACGCGATGGAAGTGCGAGTACCGGAAGGTAGCCTCGACCGTCTCCGGGCTCATCGGGCCTATTGCTAGCTCGATGGAGTTTTTACCTGTCATGGTAGCCATCATACCGCAGGTTCGGGGGTAAGCGATTTGTGCAGCATGCTCCTCCCCAGCCCGTGCAGCAGCAGGTCAAAGGGGGTGTTATGCAGCGGCGACATGTTCAAAAATATCAGCGCCGTGAGCGTTTTTATCTTTTGCAGGTCGTACCCGTTTTGGAGGAGAAACTGTTCGTAGTGCTCGCGCGCGTCGTGGAGGTCGTTCTTGGTAAAAAAGTGATAGTACAACCGCTCGCCGCTTAGGGACGCCGAGAACATCGCTTCTTTGATCAACGGGTAGGAAAGTATCATCCCTCCGTAGAGCTTTGCCAGGTCATAGTAGAGGTCGCCCACATCTTTGAGCCCGGCGAAGTCTTGCCGCCAATCGAGCAGCAAAAAACGGTAGGCGCCGGTTGCAGGGTCTTTTGATATCAGCACGTTATCGAACTGCAGGTCCCCGTGGTAGTTCGAAGCAATACCCTCACACAAAGCACCCCAGTTGACCCGCTGTAGCAGCTCCTTGGTCGAAGGCACGCGGACGTCGTTAATAAAGAGGGGTTCTTGCGCCGTCTGCATTTTATCGGCAAAGGCTTTGAGGCGCCCTTCTGTTTTGGTGCGATAAAACTCGTAGCAGGCGTCGGTAAACTCTTTCTTTTGCTCTGGCGAGAGGTCGGCTTTTTTCCACAGATGTTTTTGTGCCCAGGATAAAAAATCCTCGAGCACGCTGGGATTAAGAGCGCTATATAAGGTCTGCCCCGGGACAAGCGCGTACGAGTAAAAGTTGCCTCGGTGCCCTTCGATCCGGGGGGAGATGCCGGCAAGCCCATTGGCCGCGCGGTAGTAGCGCCGCCCGGTGATGGTCGGGTCTGCAAAGAATTTGATGACGCGGTCGTTTACAAAATAGAGGAACTCGTCTTCTTTGCTGAAGTCAAACTTGTCCCCGCCTCCCGAAAAGTGCCTATTGGTGTCGAGATAGTTGGTGAGCGTGCCGGTATCAAACCACGTAAAGCCGATGGGGACCAGCTTCTTTTCGAGCAGGCCTTTGAAGCCCTCGGTCATCTGTACCTCGTTGTCGTGCAACTCCTTGCTCTGCTCGAGCGTGGAGAAGAATTCTTTGTAGTCATGTATCCCCGCCAGCCCAATGAAGGCGAATTTGTTGTCGGTCTTTATTTTGTTGTCGAGCTGGACGACCAAGTTGTTCTTTATCTTTACCGTGCAGTACGGTTCGGTCTCGTGCACCGGCGCGATGCCCATCCAGTTTTCCTTCGGCGGCGGGATATCCTCCAGCACGATGGTGTCGGACGTACAAAAAATAAACGGAGATTGCAGGAGGTCCTTGCATTTCAGTAAGGAATATCCCGGCCCCGTGCCTGGCCCCGTATAGTTGTCGACCTCGACAAAGGTGAAGGTCCTCTCCGGATAGGCGAGGGTGAGATAGTCGACCACTGTATCTTTTTTGTGCCCGACCGCGATGATGATATCGGCGTCTACGGGAAATTTTTCTATGACGTACGAAATGACCGCTTTGTTATTGACGGGCAGGACGCCTTTGTTGATATGGGTAGAAAACTGGCCGACCCGGTTGCCGATGCCGGCGGTGAGAATACACACTTTGTAGGAAAGGGGAGGAGAGGCATCCATAACGGTTACTGGCCCCACTCACCGCTGCTCTTTTTGAGTGTGGTGCGGAGCGGGTTAAATGGCGTAAAGAATTTCTTTAATATATGTATGCACGCTTCGGCGACCGCGCTGTTGCCCCCGGCAGAGGGGGTGACAAAGTCGGCATGCGCCTTGGTGGTCACAAAGGCGTTCGCGGGCGCAATGCCGTAGGCCACCTCGTCGAACACCCGTGCATCAAAAATGCCGTCGCCCATGTAAATAGTTTCCTTCGGTGCAAAGCCGTTCTCTCGCATCCACTTGACCCGCTCGAGCGTACTTACTAGTTCGAGCGGGAAGTGCATGTCGTCCGTGATGCGTTTTTTTGATATCGCGAATCCTTTTCTATCGCCCGTGACCATACAGATGCGCAGGTGGGGCTTCAGCAGGAGCAGTGCGTCGTGGTCGTCCGCACCAAAAGACTTCATCACCTTGCCTTTGGTGGTGTAATAGAATTGTCCGTCTGTCAACACTCCGTCGACGTCAAGAATGAAGTTTTTTATGACTTTTGCCTTCATGGGCTCTGGGGCGACCCGGGTTGTTATTGCCGCGCTTCGTACTATACTTTAAAACAAGCCGGGGTGTAATACCCCTCCAGGGTATGTCTTTATCTCCATTTTTACGAAATACCCGCCGGGCGCTTGGGCGGGCATGGCGGGCTACCTATTGGTATCTCTTTTCTCTACTCGAGCGCTTGTCGGGAGGGTTTCTAACCCTCCATATCAGGCCTTTTACCAGCGGGGAGTATGGTCTCCACTCGGCCCCCACGCCCAACCTCCCGGCCTACGCGGTGATACTCCAAGGTCCCATCGCCGAGCAGAACGACTTTACGCTCGAAACCCTGCGTCTGTATAAAAAAATATTTCCCGACGGCTATCTCATACTCTCGACGTGGGATGATACGCCGGAAGAAATACTGAAGCCCTTTCGGGCAGAGGCAGGAATCGAGCTCGTACTCAACATAAAGCCCAATAATCGCGGGTATGGGAACTTTAATTATCAACTCGTCTCTACCCAAGGAGGGCTGCGGCGTGCTCGCGAGTTGGGCGCGGCCTACGCGATGAAAATCCGCACCGACCAGCGCATCTACGCGACGGACACCTATCAATTTTTGTTGGGTCTCCTCGACTCGTTTCCTCTGCACACAAAAACCGTGCAGCGGCGGCGGCTTATAGCGTTGGGGATTAATACTGTACAGTACCGGCCGTACAGCCTCAACGACCAGTTCTTCTTCGGGACCATCGAGGATATGGAATTGTACTGGAATATCCCGCTCGACCTCGTGCCGAAGAAAAAAGCCACCTTTACTTTGCGCGAGTGGGTGACCCTGCGCCTGGTCGAAGGATATTTGATGACGGAGTTTTTGAAACGCATCGGCCACACCCCCAAGGACACGCTGGCTGACTATTGGGATGCGGTGGGGAAGTACTTTATCTTGATCGACCAAGACATGGTGGACCTGTATTGGTGCAAATATAAGCGCTACCGAGAGCATCACGATCGGCGGTATGACGCGGTGTTTCTAAGTGCGGAGATAGCGTTTAGAGATTGGGTCATTCTGTATAAGTCGCTCTACAACAAAGAGACGGTGCCGGAAGACGTCTGGCCAAACCTCCCCGACTCAACTACTACCACAAGAGTTTTTGACCCTGTACACAGCGATAAAAACGGGTTACAGTAGCCCGCGTGAAAAAGATACTGGTCATAGGCGACAGCTGCCGGGACGTATTTGTCTACTGCCACGCCGAGCGGCTTGCACCCGACCTGCCGGTGCCGGTCTTGCGCATTATTGAAGAGACGAGCAACCCCGGTATGGCGAGCAATGTTGCACGCAACATACGGGCGATACATCCTGCGTGCGAGCTGGTCACCAACCCCGGCTGGGAGGGCGTCACCAAAACGCGCTATGTGCACAAAAACAGTAACCATACCTTTGTCCGTGTGGACGCCGACCCTCGAGTGCCGCGCATTGCGATACATAACTTGCCCCTGCAAGACTACGACCTCGTCGCTATCTCGGACTACAACAAAGGATTTCTTGAGGAAGAGGACATCAAAGCCATCTGCGAGCGCCACCCAAACGTGTTTATTGATACTAAGAAAAAGCTGGGGGATTGGGCCAAGGGCGCGAAAATAATCAAAATAAATAACTACGAGTTTGAGCGCTCCAAAGACACCATCACGCCCGAGCTTGCTGAAAAGATAATCGTGACGCGCGGCGAGCACGGCGCCGAGTACCACTGCAAACTCTATCCGGTTGCGGAGCGGGTGGACGTCAAGGACTCTACCGGCGCGGGAGACTCGTTCTTTGCGGGCCTTTTGGTGCGCTATGCCGAGACGGGCGACATAGACGAGTCGATACATTTTGCCAACGCGTGCGCCGCGCGGGCAGTAAGCCAGAAGGGTGTTAGCGTTATAGAGCGGCCTCACTCCGCATCCCATGGGCAAAGTACACACGCTTACTAAAGTACTCGCAGCCGTCCGTGCCGCCAAAAAGCGCGGCAAAACAGTGGTCGCCACCAACGGCTGTTTTGATATTGTGCACGTTGGTCATGTACGCAACCTCTCAAACGCCAAAGCGCTCGGCGATGTGCTCGTGGTCGGCATAAACTCCGATGCCTCGGTGCGCCGCAACAAAGGCCCCTCGCGCCCGCTGGTGCCACAGCGTGAGCGCGCCGAAGTGCTCGCGGCGCTTGCGTCGGTCGATTATGTTTTTATATTCGGAGAGAAGACGCCCTTCGACTGGATTAAAAAATTGCGCCCCCATATCCATGTCAAAGGCGGGGGAGCGGACGTCAAAAAACACCCGGCCTTTCCGGCCCAAAAAGCCGCCGTCAAAGCCGCTGGCGGCCGCCTGGTCCTAGTCCCACATGTTGCCGGCAATTCCAGTTCCCACATCATCCGCAAAATGATCCGAA
>SICK01000020.1 GCA_009691465.1 Candidatus Kaiserbacteria bacterium
ACGGTCCGTGCTTCCTCGATCGGCGACTCCCTGATGGCCAAGTACCTGCTCGAACAAGTCCACGCCCGTTTTCCACACGCACGTTTGGGTCTAGTGGTGGCAAGCCGCGGTGGGATGATCCGCGACTTGCTGGCGGCGTATCCATGGATTGAGGTCGTCGAAGCAAACCGCCGGCACCCTGGCGCGCTGTGGCAGTTCATCAAAAACTTCTGGCGCAGTGACCTTGGGGTGACGCAGTATACCGGCGGTGTGCTCAACCTCTCGACTAAACTCATTGCCCGCCTACTTACACGCCGCGGCGGGCTCATCGGCTTTGTCGACCGCTCGCCGCTCAATAGTCTGATCTACGACACGCTGCTCCCGCACCACGAGCGTGCGGGCGTGCCGCGTCTGCTCGAGTGCTCGGCGCTCGCTGCAGCCGGCATCCCCGTCACGGCGCGCATGACGTTTAAGTACCTACCGCAACCGGGCCTCTTGGAGCGGCTGGGTTTGCAAAAAAAGAACTACGTCGTTGTGGGGCTCTTCTCCGGCGCAGATGCGCGCGGACTCTCGCCCCAGCGCAAGCAGGACTTGGTTGATGCGCTCGTGCAATCGCTACCGCAGGAAGTGTTTGTGTTTATTGGTACAAAGACTGAACGTCAAAAATTGCTGGAACTGCGGCTCCCAAAAAACGCCGTCATCGCCGACACGTCTGTGCAAGAGGCTGCTGCGCTTATTGACCAAGCATCCGCCATGGTGTCGCTCGGTACCGGCACCTCGCATATCGCGTCACATCTGCGCGTGCCGCTGTGTGTCCTGGTGGCGTGTCAGGGCTTGCAGTGGGTGGGGACCGACCAGTACGGTAATGCGCCGATGCAAGTCTTTTGCCGGCCGGAAGCCTGCCCCGGCGGGCACGACTACTCGACCTATGGTCCGTGTATAAATGCGGTCGACTTCGACGCGGTCGCCGCAGCTGCTGCCGGGTATGTAACTGGGGTGCAAAAAGGGGCGTTGTAGGGTATAGTGGCCCTGTTTCAGGGCTTACTGCGTATGGCTAAATCCCCAAAAAAGAAGGTGGTATACATCGGCATGAGCGCCGACTTGGTGCACCCAGGGCACCTCAATATCATTAAAGAGGGCACCAAGCTCGGCGATGTGGTCGTCGGCCTTTTGACCGACAAAGCCATCGCTAGCTACAAGCGTCTGCCGTACATGAGCTACGAACAGCGCCGCATCGTTATAGAAAACGTTAAGGGTGTCGCGCGTGTCGTGCCGCAGACCACACTCGACTATCGCCCCAACCTCCGCAAGTACAAGCCCGACTTCGTCGTGCACGGCGACGATTGGAAAGACGGCATACAGCAAGAAACTCGCAAACAAGTCATCGACACGCTTGCCAAGTGGGGTGGCAAGCTGGTGGAGCCACGGTATACAAAAGATATTTCATCCACCGCGCTGAATGAAGCGCTGAAAGAAGTGGGCACGACGCCGCAGCTGCGTCAGGGGCGTCTGCATCGCCTGCTTAAGGCACGACCCATTATCCGCGGCATCGAGGCGCATAGCGGGCTTTCGGCACTCATCGTCGAGCATGCGCAGGTCAAACACGGGGGCGTGCGCAAAGAATTCGATTTTATCTGGATATCGAGCCTCACCGACTCCACGCTTAAAGGCAAGCCCGACACCGAGCTGGTTGACCTGACCTCACGCATGGGGACGGTGGCCGACGTGTTGGAGGTAACCACCAAGCCGGTCATCTTTGATGGCGACACCGGCGGTCAGCTCGAACATTTTCCCTACACGGTACGCACGCTGGAGCGCGTGGGCGTCTCGGCCGTTATCATTGAGGACAAGACCGGCGCGAAGAAAAACTCGCTCTTTGGCACTTCGGTGGCGCAAGTGCTCGCCGACCCGAAAGAGTTCGCCCGCAAGATCCGCGCCGGCAAAAAAGCGCAGGTGACGGCCAACTTTATGATCATCGCGCGGCTCGAGAGCATGATAGCGGGCAAGGGGGTCAAGGATGCTCTGAAGCGTGCCAAGATATACATCGACGCCGGAGCGGACGGGATCATGGTCCACAGCAAGGAGAAGAGCCCGGCCGAAGTGTTGGAGTTTTGCCGCGCGTACAAAAAGTTTAAAAAGCGCGTACCGCTCGTTGCCGTCCCGAGCACCTACAACACCATCACCGAAGACGAGCTACAGAAAGCCGGGGTCAACATGGTCATCCACGCCAACCATCTGCTGCGCAGCGCCTACCCCGCGATGGTCAAAACCGCCGAGCGCATTTTGATGCACAACCGGTCCAAAGAGGCGGACGAACTTTGTATGCCGATATCCGAGATATTGACGCTGATCGAGCGCAAAGGCCGTGCATCCTAAACTATTCATAGACTCGCTCCGCACGAGCGGCGTATCCTTTTTTACCGGCGTACCCGACTCGCTGCTCAAGGACCTTTTGGCGTATATAGAGGAGACGGTACCAAAAAAACAGCACATCACCGCCGCGAACGAAGGGGGCGCTATTGGTATCGCGGCAGGCTATCACTTGGCCACTTCCAGCGTGCCGGCGGTGTATATGCAAAACTCCGGACTCGGCAACGCAGTCAACCCGCTGACCTCGTTGGCGGACAAAGAGGTGTACGCGATTCCGATGCTACTTATCATCGGCTGGCGCGGAGAGCCGGGGGTCAAAGACGAGCCGCAGCACATCAAACAAGGCCGCATCACACCGTCTTTGCTTGAGGTGTTGGAAATCCCGCATGCGATTATCGAACCGGGCATGGATGCACTGACAGTTGAGAAAGAAATCACGCGCATGGTCGCGCTGGCAAAAGAACAGGGTCGACCGGCGGCGCTTTTGGTGCGCAGTGGCGTGTTCGAAGCGTATAAAACAGCGGCGCGCCCCGCCCGCTATCCGCTGGGGCGCGAGGAATCTATAGAGATGATTATAGACAGTCTTGCCCCGCAGACTATTGTGGTGAGCACCACGGGCAAGATATCGCGCGAGCTGTATGAGTCGCGCAAGAAACGGGGCGAAGGAACAGAGAAAGATTTTTTGACCGTGGGTTCGATGGGCCATGCCAGCCAGATCGCGCTCGGTATCGCGCAGCAAAAGCCGGACCGCTTGGTCTATTGCCTCGATGGCGACGGTGCCACGCTCATGCAGCTCGGTGGGCTTGCGACCGTGGGCTGGGTAAAGCCGCCGAACTTCCGCCACATCGTGCTCAATAACCTCGCGCATGAGTCGGTCGGCGGCCAGCCCTCGGCCGCGGCCACCGCCGATCTTGCAGCGGCCGCCCGCGCCTGCGGCTATGCGTCGGTGCTCGCTGTCGAAACCAAGGCAGACTTGGAGGAAGCACTTCGAACACTCCCGACCGTGCCCGCGCCGGCGTTTCTTGAGGTCAAAGTAAATCTTGAGTCGCGCACCGACCTTGGGCGCCCCAAAGAAACGCCGCAGGAAAACAAAAAAGGGTTTATGGACTACCTCCATGGCTCAAACTGAATATATCGGCGAAGGGGCACTCGGTAATATCCGCAGCGTGGTTGCCGCATATGCGCCGCAGAAAATATTTTTGGTGACCGGCAAGGGGTCGTACACTGCCTCCGGTGCCGCGCAGGGTGTTGCTGAAGCTACCACAGGGCTTGCAGTCCTCCACCACACCGACTTCGGCGCACTACCGCTGCAAGAAGATATCGAAAAGGGGATAGCCGCCTATACTGCTTTTGGTCCCGACCTGGTAATCGCCGTAGGCGGCGGGCACGTTATAGATATGGCCAAAGCAATCAATTTTTATACCGGCAAAAAACCGCTCATCGCGATACCCACCACCGCCGGCTCGGGCAGCGAGGCGACGCAGTTTGCGGTGGTGTACAAAGACGGTCTCAAAACGTCGCTGGAGAGCCCCGACATTCTGCCCACAGTTGCTATCGTTGACCCGGCGCTCGCGAGGAGTGTCCCGCATGACATCGCACTGGCGAGCGGTCTTGATGCGCTCGCGCAGTCGATAGAGTCGCTTTGGTCTGTGCAGGCAACAGCGGAGTCAAAAAAATATGCACAAGAAGCGCTCGCGCTGGTGTGGAAGAATAGTATTCCTGCAATAGAAACGGGGAGCGCACCGGCCATCGCCGCGATGGTACAGGGGGCACACCTCGCCGGCAAGGCAATCAACATCTCAAAAACTACCGCTTGCCACGCACTTTCCTATGGGCTCACCTACCGCTTCGGCGTGCCGCACGGGCTCGCAGTCGCCGTTTTTTTGCCGGCACTTTTTAGACATAACGCGTTCGTCTCGCCGGAGCAGTCCGTTACTCCTGAAGCGCTCGAGCAGCTCCTGGTGACACTCAAGGTCAAACGCCTCTCCGGCTGGGGCATACAAGAGAGCGACATCGCTCAACTAGCCAAAGAGGTTAATATAGAACGACTGGGCAACAATCCCGCGCCGGTAACAAAAGAGGATATCATCCGGTTTTATACGCAAGCACTGTAACCATGGAATCTATCAAAGAACTGCGCGTCATGCTGCAGACCAATGTGCTCGGACACCCCATTCTTCAGCGGGTGCTCTCTATATATCTGACGCGACCCTTGCTCTCCACCAGCGTCACGCCCAACCAGGTAACGGTGTTTATGTTGCTCTTAGGTACTGCGGCGGCGGCGGCTATATTTGCCGGGTGGTTTTTGACGGGGCTCTTGCTCGCCTACCTCAATGTGCTGTTTGATGCGGTGGACGGCGAAGTTGCCCGCTACAAAAAAGTGTATTCGCAACGCGGGGTCTATCTTGACCTTATCAATCACCTTTGGACCGGCGCAGTGATCTTTTTGGCGGTGACGCTCTATGCGGCGGGACTACCCACCGACGTGCAGATGCCGGTACTCCTGGTCGGCATCCTGGGCGCGCTCGCTATGCCGGTGCGGCGCGCCAACGGCGACCTGCATCGCGTGATGATGGTGCGCAAGCACCTCGAGACGGCCGAGCGTCCCGCGCCCGTACAAAAAAAGGAGCAACACACTGCCGCCCCGGAGGCTCGGTTCTCTCCCGGCTTTTTGCGGCGGCTCACGCAGAGCGTGTATGACCTGCACGAGTTGGCTCCGATGCTCATCGTATTGTTTCTGGGCGCTATGGCGGAGCAGTATCTCCTTCCCGGCCGTGCCGGTCACCCGGTATTGTCGTGGGTCGTCATTTTCTACGGCGCGACGTCGTGCCTCTATCTTTTGCGCGAGGTGGTCGGCGGCTACTACGCCATAGAGCGCCGCATCAATTCGCTTGCAGAACGCCTCTAAAACTATGACTGCTTCGGGCACGGCGCTTTTTATCATCTACGAGCTCGCACACCTCTCGGTGCTCGAGGCGCGTCTGCGCGCGGGAGACTCACTCGAAGTTATCTCACTCGATTTCGAGGTCGAGCTTGAACTGAAGAAACGCGGCATCGCTTACACCCCTCTGCGCTCGGTCGCCCGCTCCTGCGAAGGGGAGCGCGAGCCGATAGAAGTCAGCCGCACGGCGGCCAACGAATGGTACCAACATCCGGAATTGGCTTTTTTTGTGCACGACACGGTGCGCCTCGGAGAGCCGCATGCGGGGCCACTCCATTTTTATTTCGGCATGCTGCTCTACTACTTGGTGTTGCTTGAGCAGGTTATGGCGCGCCCCGCCGAGCGCATCATCATCCCCGAGAGTTGCAACAACCCCGGGCCTGGTGCCGATCCGACCGCGGCGTTTAAAGAGCGCTTGCCGGTGGATGTCGCGCGGCTCCTTGCAGAGCGCCGCAGTATATTGCTTGAAGTTATGCCGGTGCCTCGTCGCGCTCCGCACTCGGCATGGCGCACACGGGTCAGTACCGCTTTTGCCCAGTGTGCTACCGGTGTTCTGAACACCTTGCTCGGCGTGCTGCAGCGTCCGCGCGCGCTGCGTATTCTGTCGACCGACCCGTGGTCGCGTATTGAACCGTTTATCAAAAACATGCCCGAGGTGGAAGTGGTTATGACGCGCCGCAGTGAGATACCGCGCATGGGCCTCAATATCTGGCGCACACGTGCCCGTTTTCATCACCCGCTCGACTTTGCGGGCTACTCGATTTGGCGCATCGCGCGCCTGCGCGCGCAAGAGTTTAGACGCGCGTGGGATGCGCTCGGCGAGCATCCGGAGATTGCAAAATTATTCGAGTATCACGATATTTCTTTTTGGCCGCTTGCAAAACAGGTGCTCGCCGCTATCGTCAAAGAGCACGGCGAAGAGGCGGTTGCGATGCAAGAGAGCGTCAAAGCGTTGATACATCATTACGCTATTAATAGGGTCTTGCTTTTTGGCTCGACCAAGGGGTTCAACAACCTCATCGCGCACACCGCGGAGCGTCTGGACGTCCCTTCAATCGAGCTGCAGCACGCGCTCGAGGTGACCGAACCCTCCCATCCGTACGCGCACTTGTATGCGCGCTACCTGGCGGCCTATGGCGCGCTTACCAAAAAACATTACGAATCCTTCGGTGTAGAACCCGAGCGGATCATCGAGACGGGCTCACCGCGGTTTGACCGATACGCCGAGCCGCTGCCGCCACAGCATCTTGTGGCGTTGCGCGAGCGGCTCGGACTCTCCGGGCTCACCGCGCTTGTCACCTTGCCGGATAAGTATGCGTCGCTCGAACCCGCGAGCTTTACCGCGTACAGCATCATGGATTTGCTCCACACTTTTTCCGCGCTACAGCAGGCGCTTCCGGACGCAAGCTTGCTACTGCGCCCGCGCCCGGGGCGGGACAGTCTGTATGAGCGACAGGAGGTATGCGCACTGTTTGCCGCGGGGACGCCGTGGGTACAGGATGAAGACCTCAAGACGCTGCTCGCGTTGTGCGACATCGTTGTATCCGGCAACTCGACCGTCGTGCTTGAAGCCATGCTGAGCAAAAAACCGGTGCTGTTGTATTTGCCCCGCGCCATTGATCATGATTTTGACGAATACACACGGTCGGGAGCGGTGCTTTTGGCACGTACTCCGGAAGAATTGCGCGCTCACGCCCGCTCGCTTCTCGACCCGGAAATCCGTGCGGGAGTGCTGGCGCGGGCGGAGGAGTTTATGCGGAATAACTTCAGTCTCGACGGTGGTGCGTCGGCACGTATCAGAAAATTTATCCGCGAGTTGCCCGTCTCCCGCTAGCGTTTATACTGAACGGTATGGAAATGAAAGCATTTATTGAAGGTGAGAAGATTAATCTACGGTCTCTTACTATTGAGGATGTTAAAGAGGGCTACGTCAATTGGTTTAATGACGACGAGGTGTGCCGCTTCAACTCCCACCACGTATTTCCGTACACCGAGGCGCGGGCGCGGCAGTATGTCGAGAGCATTCAAACAGGTAACCAAAACCTCGTACTGGCGATTATAGATAAGGTCTCTGGAACGCACGTTGGCAATGTCTCCCTGCAAATCATCGACTGGGCGAGCCGGAACGCCGAGTTTGCCATCGTGATAGGAGAGCGGGAGTTTTGGGGCAAGGGCATCGGCAAGGAGGCGACGACGCTTCTTATCGCGCACGCCTTTAACACCATGAACCTCCACCGCATCTACTGCTACACCGCCGTCAATAATCCGGCGATGCAAAAGCTCGCCGAGAGCGCAGGATTCGTCAAAGAGGGAGTATTGAAAGAAGCTCAATTTAAGGATGGCGTGTACTACGACGTCATCGCCTACGGCCTCCTCAATAATAAATAATTATGGATACAGAAATAGGCACGCCCTTATTCCCCCATATGCGCTACTGCGCGCGCTGTTGCGTGCCCGAAACGCTCGAAGGGGTGGTGTTCGACGAACTGGGCATTTGCCGAGCCTGTCAGTCCTCCGAACAGAAAATCCATATCAACTGGGTGGACCGCGAAAAAAACCTCCGCAAGATTCTTGACGAGGCCAAGGCAAAGGCCGGCAACAACTACGACTGCATCGTCCCGATTTCTGGTGGCAAAGACAGCGCCTTTCAACTCCACGTGCTCACCAAAATCTACGGGATGAAGCCCCTGTGCGTCACCTTCAGCCATAACTGGTGGAGCGAGTCGGGGTGGTACAACCTCCAGAACTCGCTGGAGAAGTTCAACGTCGACCACATCGCCTTTACCCCCAACCGCGCGCTTATCAACCGCCTGGCCAAGCGCTCCATCGAGGGCATCGGGGACACTAACTGGCACGACCACGCGGGCGTAGGAGCATTCCCCCTGCAGGTCGCGGTCAAATGGAAGATACCCCTTTTGATCTGGGGAGAGGGGGACGCGGAGTCCTCCGGCCGCTCTTCCTATACCGAGCAGCTCAATACCTTTGACCGGGA